>CAJLRT010000138.1 GCA_905209135.1 uncultured Eubacteriales bacterium | reverse complement strand
CCGCCTTTTGCAGCAGCTTGAGCATAGTCTCTTTCTGCATTTTGCTCTCGGCCTTCTCCCAGGACGGCTCGCCGAACTTGTCGTCGTCGAGCTGGATGTCAAAACAGCCGCCCAGGGGGCCCTCCGTCTCCTTGCAGCCGCCCAGGGCGGCCGAGGCGAGAATATAGGGGCGGTTGTCCAGCGCAACGGTGTGCGTTCCGATTCTGCTCATCTCTCAGCCTCCCAAAACCTTGATAAAGTAGTAGATCACGCCGTACAGGACCGAAGCCGTGATGCCGTACACGAGCACCGGACCGGCGATGACGAACATCTTTGCGCCGACGCCCAGGACCAGGCCCTCCGACTTGAATTCCATGGCGGGAGACACGATGGAGTTTGCAAAGCCCGTGATGGGCACGAGCGTGCCGGCGCCGCCGTGCTTTGCCAGCTTGTCGTACACGCCGACGGCAGTGAAGAACGAGCCGAGAAAAATCATGGACGCGGAGGTGAGGCCCTTGACCGCGTCCTCGCTGAGGCTGGCCGCCTTGAGCCCGTTGGAGATCAGCTGCCCGATCACGCAGATCAGGCCGCCGATGACAAACGCCTTGAGGCAGTTCGTCAGCGATTTGGACGGCGGCGTTTTTTGCTTGACGATCTGCTGATAGTTCTTTTTATCCATACTCATAGCAATTTCACCTGACTAAAAATTTTCTCTATTAGTATGAATGGATGTCTGAAAATTATACCGGCGTTTTCAACGCGCTTTTTTGCAAAAAAAAGCCGCCGCAGGCGATGTGCGGCCTGCGGCGGCGTGTACAGTGCTGTAAAAGCCGTAAAATACACATAAGGATATACATGCCGGACGGCTGCCGGCCATAAGCGCGGCCTGCTTCCGACCGCGGGGACAGAACCCGCGCACGGCGGGCGATTCAGGGGCGGGGCGTCCGCATCCCCGGTTTACCGCCGGTTTTCTCATGCAGCAGGCGCTCCTTGTTCGGCGCGTCCCGCAGCAGAAACGCGGCCCAGGGACGGGGGTGCGCGTCAATATTGTCCCGCCAGTAGAGAAGCCTGCCGTACAGGCGCGCAAGCTCGTTTTCCACCGCGCGGTCGGCCGCCTGCGGCCCCGCTTCCAGCGCGAGCGCGGTCAGCCCGTAAAACGCGAGCCCGAGCGCGTGCGTCTCCACATGCACGGTGCTGGCCGCATGGGCTGCGGCGCGGGCCGCGGCCTCGGCCGCCGGACAGGCAGCCTCGGAGGCGGCGGCATGCGCGGCGAGAATCGCCCGTTTCGCCGCGGGCATTTTGATCTCGCCGCGGGACCAGGCGCAGGCAAGGCGGAGCGCCTCGCGCGGCCGGGCGTCGCCCGGCTGCCGCGCCTCAAAAAAATCGGCGTACGGCGCGGCGCAGTCCAGCGCCCACGCTGTGAGCGTCCGGTGCGTCTGCTCCTCTATGAGCGCGCGCAGCGGCTGTATGCACGCGCTGTTTCTGCCGAACAGGATTTTTCTCGCAGCCATATCCGTCTCAGCGCTCCGCGAGCAGCCGTTCCACACCGTGGAGCACGCCGTACACGCCGCTTTCAAAGGTAAGGCCGCCCTGCAGATACAGGGTGTAGGGTTCCCGAATCGGCGCGTCCGCGGAAAGCTCTATGGACGCGCCCTGGGTGAATGTGCCCGCCGCCATGATGACCTTGTGCTGATAGCCCGGCATGTCCCACGGCTCGGGAACGGCGAACGCGTCCACCGGCGAGCCGGCCTGGATGCCGCGGCAGAAGGCGACGAGCTTGCGCTCGCTGCGGAAATGGATGGACTGCACGAGATCCAGCCGCTTCTCAAAGGGGCCGGGCGACACGTCGTAGCCCAGACGGTCCAGGATATAGGCGGCGAAAGCCGCCGTTTTGAGCGCCTGCAAAACGGTGTGCGGCGCATAGAACAGGCCCCGGAGCATTTTCTTGGTCTGGTCGAGCGTCGCGCCCATCTCCCCGCCGATGCCGGGGCTCGTAAGCCGGCACGCGGCCAGCTCCACGCAGGCGGCGCTGCCGGCGACATACCCGCCCGTGTCCGCAAGGCCCCCGCCTGGATTTTTGATAAACGAGCCGACGAGCAGGTCGGCTTTGGGTTCCTCTGTCTCCAGAAACTCGCCGTAGCAGTTGTCCACCACCACATACGACGCGGGAGAGACCCGCTTGACAAAGGCGTACAGTTCGTTGAGCTGCGCGCAGGAGAGGCCCTCGCGCTCCCCGTATCCGCGCGAACGCTGGGCGTATACCACCTTGGGCCGCGCCTGCAGCGCCCGCTCCAGCCCGGCGTAGTCGACCGTACGGCCGCCCGACAGCGGGACGTCCTGATAGCGCACGCCGAACTCGGCGAGCGAGCCCCCGCCGCCGGCCGCGATGCCGATGACCTGCTCGAGCGTATCGTAGGGCTTGCCGGTTGCGGACAGGAGCAGGTCGCCCGGCCGGAGCAGGGCGAACAGCGCCACGGTCAGGGCGTGGGTGCCCGAGACGAAATTGTGCCGCACCAGCGCCGACTCGCAGCCGAAGCAGGCGGCCAAAACCCTGTCCAGCGTGTCCCGGCCCCGGTCGTTATAGCCGTAGCCGGTTGTGCCCGCAAAGTCGCCCTCGGACACACGGTTGTCCGCAAAGGCGCGCATGACCCGGAACTGGTTGGCCTCGGCCGTCTGCTCCAGACCGGCAAACACGTCGCGCAGGGCCGTTTTCGCCTGCGCGGAAAGCTGCAATACCTCTTGTGAAAACATTTTGAATCCCTCACTCCATGATGAGCTGCGCCATGGCGCAGCCGCTGTGAAATCCCAGACGCGCGTACAGGCCCAGCCTGTCCGGCTCCGCCAGCAGGCAGGGCGTGCGCCCCGCCGCCGCAAGGCACAGCGCATGCACAACGGCGCGCGCGCAGCCCCGGCCGCGGTACTGCGGCGCGCACGCGAGCGCGCCGAGGAGCGCGGCCCTGTCCGTCGCGCACAGGATGCTGCCCGACGCCGCGATCCGGCCGTCCTGCTCGCACACGGCGGTCCGCCCGCCCAGGTAGTAGCGCTGCTGGTCCTTCGCGTCCATATACTCCTGAAAGCCGGGCAGGCCGTCAAAGCAGGCGCGCAGGAGCGCGTAGACCTGCGGCTGTTCCGCCCGGCCGCACAGCCGGGCCGTCGGCGGGCCGGGACGGACCGCGCCGCGCAGGATGAGCAGGCTGCACTCCGCCAGGCGGGAGCCGGGCAGGTGCGCGGCGAGAGCGCGCACCGTCCGCGCGTCCCCTACCGCGCTGCGGACGCCCCGCAGCCGCAAAAACTGCGCCGCCTCCGCCGCGTCCGCGCCCGCAGGCAGATACGGATAGGCGGCGCCGCCGCTGAGCACCAGCGCGCCGGGGCCGGCGCTGTAAGCCGCGTAAAACCCGCCGGACGCCGGATACCCGGCCAGCGCGGACAGCGCGTAGACATTGGAAAAGGGCTGCGCATTCAACCGTGCGGACAGCCCTTTGATATCGGTTTCTTCCCGGATCATTGCGACTTACAGACCGCTGACGATCCGCCGGAAGGCTTCGCCGCGCTCGGCGAAGTTGCGGAACTGGTCGAACGAGGCGCTGGCCGGGGACAGGATTACCACGTCGCCCCGCCGCGCGCCGGCGGCCGCCGTGCGCACCGCCTGCTCAAAATTGCTGCACAGGACGATGTCGAGCGCGTCGGGGTCGTAATTGTCCGCGCCCACGACCGCGTCGAATATCTTCCCGGAGGACTTGCCGATCAGGACGAGTTTTTTGACGCGCCGGTTGACAAGGGCGCCGAAGTCCGCATAGTCGAGGTTCTTGTCGTACCCGCCCGCGATCAGGATCAGCGGCGTGTCAAAGGAGTTGAGCCCCGCCATCGCCCGGGTCGGCGACGAGGCGATGCTGTCGTTGTAGTAGCGCACTCCGTCCAGCGTGCGCACAAGCTCGATGCGGTGCTCCACGCCGCCGAAGGTGCGCGCCACCTCCGCGATGCGCTCCACATCCACATAGTCCATCACCGCGCCGATGGCGGCCATGTAGTTTTCCACATTGTGCCGGCCGGGGATCCGGATATCGCCCACGTCGAGCACCGGCTCGTCGCGCTCGCCGTCCACATAGTGGATGACGCGGCCGCGCAGCAGCACGCCGCGGTCGGTCCCGCCGCTGATGGAGAACGGGACGGCCTCGCGGCCGCTCCGGGCGATCAGGTCGCGGCTGACGGGGTTGTCGTAGTTGTACACAAGCCGGTTATTGGGGGTCTGGTGCAGGAAGATGTTCTTTTTCGCGTCTATATACTCCTGCATATCGGTGTGGTAATCCAAAAGATCGGAAGAGCACACGTCTGAACTCCAGTCACA
>CAJLRT010000137.1 GCA_905209135.1 uncultured Eubacteriales bacterium | reverse complement strand
CAGAAGCCCGTGGCGCAGGCCCTGTACGGGCGAGAGATCAAGAGCGATCCGGTCGAGATCGCAACCGTCGACGTGCTCATGGGCCGGGCGACGGTCAGCGGCGTTGTGGACGAGCTGCGCACCGTCGAATTGAAAAACGGCGCGGGCATTATGCTCCTGTTCCGCCTGGAGGACAAGACCTCCATGATCGGCGTCAAGGTATTTCCCGGGGAAAAGACGGGGCTTCTGCTCTCGGCGCTGCACAACGGCGACCGTGTGATTATCCGCGGCGCAGTGGAGGACGACCGGTTTGCCGGCGACGTGGTGATCCGCGCAAGCTCCATCGGCAAGCTCCCGGACGAACGGCACGCCGACCTGGCCCCCGAAAAGCGGGTCGAACTGCGCGCCCATACAAATTACAGCTTTACAAGCGGGCTCATCCCGCCCGAAACGCTGGTGGACCGCGCGGCGGACTGGGGACACGCGGCCGTGGCGGTGACCGACCGCATGAGCGTACAGGCGCTGCCCTTTGCCTATGCGCGGGCAAAGGAGCGCGGCATCAAGCTCGTCTGCGGGGTGGACGCAAACTATATCAACGATACCCAGTCCGCCGTGTTCGGAAAGGACAGCGCGGGCTTTGACGGCAGGTTCGTCGTGTTCGATATTGAGACGACAGGGCTCAGTCCGGCGGTGGACCGCATAACCGAGATCGGCGCGGTCGCCGTGGAAAACGGCGCGGTGACCGATACGTTCCAGACCTTTGTGAACCCCGGAATGCCCATTCCGCAGAAGATTGTGGCGCTCACCGGCATTACGGACGAGATGGTGGCCGGCGCGCCGGGTGAGTCCGCAGCGGTCGCGGCGTTTCTGGAATTTGCCGGGAACGCGCCGCTTGTCGCGCACAATGCGAATTTTGACTGCGGCTTCATCCGCATCGCCGCCCGGCGCGCGGAGCTGCCGTTTGAGAATACATATATAGACACCGTCCCCGTCTGCCGCAGCCTGTTCCCTGAACTCAAGAGCGTCAAGCTGGACCTGGTCGCCGCCCATTTGGGACTCGGCAGGTTCAACCACCACCGCGCCGACGAGGACGCGCGTGTGCTGGCCGGGATTTTTACGGCGTTGCTTGCGCGCCTTTCCAGCGCCCGGGGGATAGACGACATTTCTCAGATCAATCCGCTGATCAATTCCAGCGCCGCGGGCCGGCCGAACCAGATCACAATCCTGGTGCGCAACGAAACGGGCCTGAAAAACCTGTACGCGCTGCTCACCGAGGCGTACAGGGCCGAAGGCCGGGTCCCGGCCATTACCAGGAGCATGCTGGACAAGCGGCGGGAAGGGCTGCTGATCGGTTCCGGGAATATGGACGGCGAACTGATCAAAATGATTGTGGAGGGCCGCAGCGATGCGGACATCAGCCGCGCCGCGAAATTCTACGACTACCTGGAGCTTCAGCCCATCTCCTGCGCGATGCGCAGGGTGGACACGGGCTGGATCCGGGATATACGCCAGCTTCAGATGCTGTACGAGCAGGTGCTCGAGCTTGGGCAGCGGCAGGACAAGCCCGTCGTCGCGACCGGGGACGTGTGTTTCATGGACGAGGACGAGCTTCTGCAATGGGACGTGCTCTGCGCGGCGCGCAGCCAGCGCGGCGGGCGCGACCCGCTGTTTTTCCGCACGACGGACGAAATGCTCGACGAATTCGCGTTTCTCGGAGAACACCGCGCGGTGGACGTCGTGATCGACAACCCGGCCCGGCTCGCCGAGATGTGCGGCGATATCGCGCCGGTGCGCCCCAGCCGCGCGCCGGAACCTGCCGGGGAATTCCAGCGCCTGCGCGGTGCGGTGCTGTACAGCGCGGGCAGATACTATGGCGAACCCTATCCCGAGCCGGTCCGGAACAGGCTGGAACAGGAGCTGACCGCGATCCGCGACGCGGGCATGTCGTCTGCGCTGCGCATCGCCTATACCGCCGCCGAAAAGCTCGGGAATGCCAAGGGGACCGGCTGGCTCGGACTCTCCCTGTGCGCCTATCTGCTCGGCGTGTCGGACTATGACCCGCTGCCGGAGATCCCGCCCGCCGCGCATGCGGCTGCGGACGGCGCTGCGGAGTGCCCGGGCTTTGCCGGGCTTGCCGAACGCGCGCCCGGCGGCGGCCTGCTGCCCGCCGTATCGCAGGAGGGTGTGCCGGTGCCCTTTGCATGGTTCCGGTGTGCGCTGGACGCGGCCCGGGGCGGCGTCTGCCTCAGCGCGGCGCCCGATGCGGACGGAGCGCTGTATGAGGCCGCCGCCTGTGCGCTCGGCGACGCCTCCGGCCGCCGCCTGCTGCGCGGCAGCAGAACGCAGCCGCTGCCCGTCGCAACGGCCCGCGCCTATGTGCGCCGGTATGAGGAGGAGCGGAATACGGCTTTGCGAGAAGTGGTCGGCGCGCGCGTCGCCGCCGCGCTGGCAAAGGGGTACCGCGCGGCGGAATACGACCGCCAGACTGTGCTCGCCGACCTGGGCGAGGAGCCGGACCTGCCGCTGCTGCCCCTCCAGAATTTTCAGGCGGAGCAGGCCGCGCTCCCGTATTCGCATCTGACAAGCGACGGGCTGCAGAGCGGCTATATGCGCGTGTCCCTGTGCGAGGATGCGGCGCTTTCCGCGCTGCGCCTGCTGGAACGCGAGACCGGCGTCTCCTGCGCGGCGATCAGCTTTTCCGACCCGGCGGTCTACGATTATATACGCGAAGCCGGCGCCAGCCAGGAGGAATTGTTCCGTATGATTCCGCTGCTGTCCAGCCGGGCGCAGCTTGAAGCGGCGGCCTCGCTGGAGGGGACTTCGTTTGCGCAGTTCGTCCGCATCTTCGCAATGGAGTGCGGGGACGGCCCCGACGCGCAGCCGCGCGCGCTGGAACGCGCCGCTGCCTCCTACCGCCTGCTGTGGTTCCGGCTGCATGAGCCGGGGGCCTTTTTCGGCGCCTATTTTTCCGCGTGTGCCGGGGAGCTGGACTATGACCTTCTGCAGAACCCCGGTTCTGTGGAGCGCGTGCTGCGAAGCCGCGCCGCAGCGGACGACGGCGCCCTGTCCGCCGCCGACGAACCCTACCGCGTTGCGCTCGACCTGTACCGGCAGGGGCTTTCCATACGGCCGGTCGATCTGCTCGCTTCTCACCCCGTTCTGTTCCTGCAAAAGGAGGACGGGCTGCTGCTGCCGCTGCGCTCTCTGACAGCGCTCGGCAAACGGGAAATCGCCGCCATTGCCGGCGCGCGCCGCGCGGGGGAGGACAGCGCCGAGGCCCTGGCCCGCCGCGCCGGGCTCTCCCGGCCCGCAATGGAAGCGCTGCGGGAAAAGGGAATTCTTGCCGATACGGAGGACGACGGCCAGCTCTCTCTGTTTTGAGCCGTTCTTTCCATGAGCGGAATTCAAAAAAACTAACGCTTGTAAGTCTCCTTGTGCACAGTTTATACTTCGCGTTTTTTTGCTCTCATGAAAACCTATTTTGCCGGGGGGAAAACCGCTTGACACAAGAACGCGCGATGTAATATCATTAATATACAAAGAATAGAATGCGGAGGTGGGGCCATGTACGCCGCAAGGGTAGTCGGAACGGTCGTATGTACCTCAAAGGAAGAAAAACTGACCGGCCTGAAGATGCTCGTCGTCCAGCCGGTGAATGTTTTGAATATGAAAAACGAAGGCAAATGCGCCGTTGCGATCGACGCGGTCGGCGCCGGCCACAATGAAATTGTGCTCGTGGTCGGGGGCAGTTCCGCCCGGCAGACCGAGGTCACGACGAACAAGCCGGTTGACGCGACGATTATGGCGATTGTCGACTATATCGAGATCGAGGGCAAGCTCACATACGAAAAATTTGAGGCGGACTCGAAAGTCGCCGCTTCCAAGGCAAAGGCGTAGGTGAGGGCATGCAGCTAGCAAGGATCATCGGCTCTGTCGTTTCGACTGAAAAGCTGACAAGCCTGGAGGGGACAAAGCTGCTCGTGATGCAGCCGATCGATTCGTCCGGCAAGGACGTCGGCTCGCCCATCGTGGGCGTGGACACGGTCGGAGCCGGCACGGGCGAAACCGTATTTTATGCCAAGAGCAAGGAGGGCGCCATGACGCTTGCCGACCCGTCCGCCTGTGCGGACGCGGGAGTCGTCGGGATCCTCGATTACTATTATTCTGTGAAGAGGGAAGAGAATCCATGACCTTTGCGCGTGTAGTCGGAAACGTGGTGGCAACGCATAAAAAGGAAGATCTGCGGGGCGCGAAGCTCATGATCGTGCAGCCCGTGGACAACTTTTTAAAGGACAACGGCGACGAAATGGTCGCGATCGACACAGTCGGCGCCGGCATAGGCGACCTTGTGCTT
>CAJLRT010000136.1 GCA_905209135.1 uncultured Eubacteriales bacterium | reverse complement strand
GAGGATTGCGCCCGCCGTTACGTACAAACTGCCCAGTATCATGGGGAATATGCCGTATATGCCGTTTGTAGGCCGCCAGGTCTTGCCCAGCAGGAAGTCGAACACCCCGATTTCCGACATGGCGGGAATTCCGTTTGCAAACAGGAAAACGCTGATGGTCAGCACCGCGAGAATGGAAACGCAGGCGGCGGCCAGGAACACCGCGCGCATCGCGGACTCTTTGAATGATTTCATATCCTTTTAACCCCCAAGCCGGCCGGGACGCACCCGACCGGCTGTTGTCGATTCCGTTTAGCCGACGACGTCCTCCCATACGAGGGCCTGGCCGGTGTATATGTTTTTGACCTGTTCGCTCGTCAGCCCGTCCGCGGGGTTCTCCAGGTTTACAATGACCGCGATGCCGTCGAGCGCGATGGTCTGTACCTCCAGCCCGCCTTCAAGCTCCGAGTCCTTGATCTCGCGCGAGGCCATGCCGATGTCGCACACGCCGTCGATTGCATTGCTGACGCCGGTCGAGGAGTCGCTCTGCTGTACTTCGATCGTCGCGTTGGGGTTGATCGCGGTGTACGCCTCTTTCAGTTTCTCCATCACCGGGGTGACGGAGGAGGAGCCGGCGACGGAGAGCTTGCCGCTCGGGTTCTCGCTCTGGAAAGCGGCTGCGTTTTCCGCTACGCTGATGTAGCTGTTCTCTTCAATCACCGCCTGGCCCTCGGCGCTCATGATAAAGGCGATGAAGTCCTTCGCGAGTCCTTCGGGCGCGCCTTTGGTTACGATGTTGAAAGGACGCGACACCTTGTAGCTTTCGTTCTTGATATTCTCAACGCTCGCCTCGGCGCCGTCGATGGGCAGGGCCTTGACCGTCTCGTTCAGCGAGCCCAGGGAGATGTAGCCGATGGAATACAGGTCTTCGGCCACCGACGTCATCATGACGGAGGTGCTGCTGGTGATTTCCGCTTCAGGAATGGTGCGGTCCACCTTGTTCCCGTCCGCGTCCTTTTCCTCAATGCCAAACAGCTCGACAAACGCGCCGCGCGTGCCGGAGCCCTCTTCACGGGAGATCACGTTGATGCTGCTCGCCGCCTGGAATCCGTCCGACCCCTTTCCGCAGCCTGCAAATGCTGCGAGCACCAGCGCAAGCGCCATGGCGATACATAGACTCTTTTTTATCTGTTTCATTTTCAATTCCTCCTAATCTATTCTGACCAAAGCATACACCCCATATGTAAATCCCAAATACGCGCTTGCGAAAAAAACGCGTAAAATCGAACGGCGCTTTTGTAAAATCAAATTTACTTTGGTTCTGAAAAATGCCGATTATGGATAATTTACCAAATTCTGTGTAAAACTAAGTGCGGGAGGGGTTCTATGCAGTACGCAAAATACAGGCCGCTGATCAAGCGGATGAGAAAATGGGTTGCGCGCGCGTATCCGGCGGCGCTCTGCCTCGCGGTCTGCGCCGCGGTGGGGACGGCTTCGGGAACGTGGCTGCCGGGCCTGTCCGCGTCCGGAGCGGAGGTGCTTGACGCCGTGCCGTATTTCCGGGGGATTTGGGTTTTGCTGTATCTCGGTTTGGGAGCGACGATATACGCACAGTTTTTCCGCCGGGACGCCGGCGCGAAAACGCTGCTCGCCCTCTACGGCGCGCTGACGTTTCTGCTGTTCTTCCTGCCCGCCCTGCTGCTGCGCAGCAGCGGACTGGACTCGTTTTTGTATATGCTCATGCTGCTCGTCATGTGGTTTGCCGCGGCGAGCCTGACGGCGCGGGAGAATAAGCTTCTCGCCGCGGCGCAGGCGCCGGGCATGCTGCTGCTTATCTATCTGGGGTATCTGAGCCTATATTATTATTTAAAGGTATAGAATCCGAAAAAAAGGCGCGCCGCCGGCGCGCCTTTTTTTGTGCGGGGGGATTGACAAACGGGGAAAAAGCCGGTATACTAATATCCGTAAAGCGACTTGCTTTACACTTGCCCGCGAAAGGATGAAAAACGTGCAGGAAAAAGATCTGAAAATCGGGCTGCTGTGTGATTTTTACGGAAATATGCTGACAGACAAACAGCGCGAGGCCACCGCCATGTATTATGACGACGACCTGTCGCTCGCCGAGATCGCCGAGCACGTCGGCATCACGCGCCAGGGCGTGTGGGACAGTATCAAGCGCGCCGAGAGCATTCTTACGGAGCTTGAGGAAAAGCTGGGGCTTGCCGCCCGCTTTACCGAGCTGACGAACAGTGTGGAGCAGATTAAGGACAAGGCGGAGCAGATCCGGCAGATCAATCACAAGCGCGCGATCAGCGCGGAGATCGACCTGCTCGCGGACGAAATTATCAAACTCAGTGATCGGATTGTGGAATAATGGCGTTTGAAGGCATTTCAGAAAAACTAAACGATATATTCCGGCGCCTGAAGGGCCGGGGCAAGCTCTCGGAGGCCGACGTCAAGGCCGTTATGCGGGAAATCAAGCTGGCGTTGCTTGCGGCGGACGTGAACTTCAAAGTGGTCAAGGCGTTTATCGCGAATGTGACCGAGCGCGCCGTGGGCGAGGAAGTGCTCAAATCGCTCACGCCCGCCCAGCAGGTTATCAAAATCGTCAACGAGGAGCTGACCGAGCTGATGGGCGGCGGGGACAGCCGCGTGCGTTTCGCCTCCAAGCCGCCTACGGTCATCATGCTGTGCGGCCTCCAGGGCGCGGGCAAAACGACCCATGCGGCAAAGCTCGCGCACTATTTTAAAAAGCTGGACCGCCGTCCTCTGCTCGTCGCCTGCGACATATACAGGCCCGCGGCGGTCGAGCAGCTGAAAATTGTCGGCGCCGCGGCGGAGGTGCCCGTGTTTTCCCTGGACGGGGAAAAGCCGGTGAAAATCGCGGCGGAAGCGGTCCGGCATGCGAAGACCTACGGCAACGATATCGTGATATTGGACACAGCCGGCCGGCTGCATATTGACGAGCCGCTCATGGCGGAGCTGAAAGAAATCAAGAAAACCGTGTCGCCGGACGAGATTCTGCTCGTCGTGGACGCGATGACCGGACAGGACGCGGTCAACGTAGCCGAATCGTTCGATGCGCAGCTCGATATCGACGGCGTCATCCTCACCAAATTCGACGGCGACACCCGCGGCGGCGCGGCGCTGAGCGTCAAGTATATCACGGGCAAGCCCATTAAATTCGTGGGCGTCGGCGAGAAGTTCACCGACCTGGAGCCTTTCCATCCAGACCGCATGGCAAGCCGCATTCTCGGCATGGCCGACGTGATGTCGCTGATTGAGAAGGCCGAGCAGGCGTTCGACGAGAAGCAGGCGCAGCAGTTGGAAAAGAAGCTGCAAAAGAACAAGTTCGACCTTGACGACATGCTCAGCCAGTTTTCCCAGCTCAAGAAAATGGGCTCGATCGAAAGCGTCCTTGGCGGCCTGGGCGTGAAAAAGAAGGACATGGACAAGGTGGATATAGACGCCAAGCGCATCGACCGCCAGGAGGCGATTCTGCGCGCCATGACGCCGGAGGAGCGCCGCAGGCCCGAACTGCTGAACGCATCGCGCAAAAGGCGCATCGCGGCAGGCAGCGGCACACGCGTGGAGGAAATCAACCGACTGCTCAAAAGCTATGAGCAGACAAAGTCCCTGCTCAAGCGCTTCAACAAGAACCCCAAGGCGTTCGGCGGCATGGGCGGCATGAACGGGCTCGGCATGTAGCCGCATTACACAGCTAAAAGAGACCCTTTTAGATATATACAGCAGATAATGGAGGTGAAACACATGGCAGTAAAGATCAGGCTTCGCAGAATGGGCGCGAAAGGCGCGCCTTTTTACCGCATTGTCGTCGCCGATTCCAGATTCCCGCGCGACGGCCGGTTTATCGAGGAAATCGGAACATATGATCCGAAAAAGCAGCCGTCCGAAGTGAAAATCGACGTGGAAAAGGCAAAGCAGTGGATTGCCAACGGCGCACAGCCGACCGATACGGTAAAGGCTATGCTGAAGAAAAACGGCGTACTGTAAAGGATGGTTGCAATGGAAGAACTGCTTACGTTCATCACAAAATCACTTGTGGAAAATCCGGACGAGGTCGTCGTGACCCGGGTGCAGGAAAAAGAGGACTCCGAGACGTATAACATCGAGGTGGACTCGGCGGATATGGGCAGGGTGATCGGCCGCCAGGGCCGCATCGCCAAGGCCATCCGCACGGTGGCGAAATCCGCCGCCGCGCGCAGCAACCGCAAGGTCATCGTCAACATCGGCAAATAAAAGATCGGATTTCGGGACAGAGAGGGTAGCTGCTATCCTCTCTCGACTAGATCGGAAGAGCACACGTCTGAACTCCAGTCACACAGTGATCTCGTA
>CAJLRT010000135.1 GCA_905209135.1 uncultured Eubacteriales bacterium | reverse complement strand
GCTCTGGTCATAGTACACATTTGCGTCGATAAAATCCTTTGTTTCCTCATAGGAGTGCGGGAAGTGCGGCACGACGGTTTTGACGCCCATGCCGTGCAGCTCCTTTAAAAATTCGTAGGCGGAGGCGTCGCCCACCCAGCACACTGCGCCGCCGATATCATGGTCTTCTGCGCCCTGGAGCCAGCAGTCCAACAGTTCCTGCATACTGCCCTCTTCCAGGCCCAGAATGTGGCCCTCGTATCCGAGTTCGTCCGCCGCCTCCAGAAAGCCGAGCTGGACGAGTCGGTGCACCGGGTGGCTGACAACGCCCATGCAGATTGCGGCCGACGGCTTTTCCTCCGCACTGGACGAGGAGGGTGCGGCCGCGGGCGGGGTCTGCGCGCCGCCGCAGCCCGGAGGCAACAGGAGCACGGACGCAAGCAGCAAGGCCGCAGCACGTTTCATGTTCAACCCCATCATTCTTCGTTTTCAAAACGCGCCGCGGAGCGCTCATACAAATCATAATACATCGCGGCGCCGTGCACGCCCTCGCCGCCCGGATAGATCAGCGGCGCGTCCAGCTTTTGGTACCAGAGCGATTCGGACGCATTGAACGCTTTGCCGTGCAGCATTTCGTCGATCAGCTCCAGGCCCGTATATCCCTCGTCATACAGCGGCTGTGCGATCAGGGCGACAGCGCCGCCCTCCGAGACGACGTCCAGATTGTCTATTGTGTAGTCATAGCTCACGACGAGAATATCCTCGCGCCCGGTCAGCTCCTTTGCCTGCGACCAGGGCAGTGTGGCACCGCCTGTTTTGCCGTAACCTGCGACCATGTCCGGATTGTCACGGATATAGGCTTCCACTTTATTCCGC
The DNA here is from genome assembly GCA_905209135.1 of uncultured Eubacteriales bacterium. Classification (GTDB taxonomy): domain Bacteria; phylum Bacillota; class Clostridia; order Oscillospirales; family UMGS1783; genus UMGS1783. The sequence goes on along the minus strand of CAJLRT010000135.1, from coordinate 3,481 downwards.
GCCTCCACCATTTCCGCGCCTTCATAGACAGGGTCCAGCACTGTGTATTCCGGGTAATGGGTAGTTATATGTTCCCGAAAAACATCCAGATCCTCATACGATATGCAACAGCCTCCGTTGGCCGACACGCCGATGCTGCCGGATGTGATCCCATTTGCCCGCAGCGTCTGGCCGATATAGTCCGCGGCTTTGACTGTTGTTACTTTACCGTCGTGGCAAATGTTGACGTCGATAAAATCCTTTGTTTCCTCATAGGAATGCGGGAAGTGCGGCACGACAATTTTTACGTCCATGCTGTGCAGCTCCTTTAAAAATTCGTAGCCGGAGTCGTCGCCCACCCAGCAGAGCGCGCCGCCGATGTCATGTTCTTCTGCGCCCTGCAGCCAGCAGTCAAACAGCTCCTGCATACCGCCCTGGTCAAGGCCCAAAATGTATCCCTCATACCCGAGAGCGTCCGCCGCCTCCATAAAGCCGAGCTGGACGATTCGGTGCGCCGGTTGGCTGACAACGCCCATGCAGATTGCGGCCGATCGTTTCTCGTCCCCGACGGCCGACCCGTTTTGAGAGACGTTTTGCGCGTTCATTTCACCCGGAGGCGGGTATCCGCCGCATTCTATGGAGGGCATGCGGCTCTTGCAGCCCCAGAGCAGACACAACAATTCCACGACGAGCAGCGCCATTACAAATATTCGCTTCATTTCCCTTCTCCTCTCAACAAATGATCTCCAAAAGCGCTTGCGCAGGCTTATCCGACCGTAAACAGCAAAGCCGCAGTCAGATTCCCTCCCATTGTTTGTTGATTCCAAAACGCGCCTCGGAACGCGCATACATATCATAATACATCGCGGCGCCGTGCACGCCCTCGCCGCCCGGATAGACCAGCGGCGCGTCCAGCTTTTGGTACCAGAGCGATTCGGACGCATTGAACGCTTTGCCGTGCAGCATTTCGTCGATCAGCTCCAGGCCCGTATATCCCTCGTCATACAGCGGCTGTGCGATCAGGGCGACAGCGCCGCCCTCCGAGACGACGTCCAGATTTTTCTTTGTATAGTCATAGCCCACGGCGAGAATATCCTCGCGCCCGTTCAGCTCTTTTGCCGCCGCCCAGGCCACCGTGCCGCCGCCTGTTTTGCTATAGCCTGCAACCATATCCGGATTGTCACGGATATAGGCATCCACTTTATTCTGCGCATCCACCGTCTCCGCGCCTTCAAAGACGGTCCCCAGCACCGTGTACTCCGGGTAATGGGCACCCATATACTCCCGGAAAACAGATATATCTTCATGGATGATGGCAGGGCCGTTGGCCGACACGCCGATGCTGCCGGATGTGATCCCATTTGCCCGCAGCGTCTGGCCGATATAGTCCGCGGCTTTGATTGTCGTCTCATTAAGGTCATGGCAAATGTTGACGTCGATAAAATCCTTTGTTTCCGCATAGGAATGCGGGAAGTGCGGCACGACAATTTTTACGTCCATGCCGTGCAGCTCCTTTAAAAACTCATAGGTGGAGTCGTCGCCCACCCAGCACACCGCGCCGCCGATGTCGTGTTCTTCTGCGCCCTGCAGCCAGCAGTCAAACAGCTCCTGCATACTGCTCTCGTCAAAACCCAATATGTGCCCTTCGTAGCCGAGGTCGTCCGCCGCCTCCATAAAGCCGAGCTGGACGATCCGGTGCACCGGGTGGCTGACAACGCCCATGCAGACTGCGGCCGACGGTTTTTCTTCCCCGCCGTCCGACCCGCTCTGCGAGACGTTTTGGGAGCTCATTTCCTCCGGAGCCGGGGAACCGCCGCATTGGTTTAAGGGCATGCGGCTTTTGCAGCCCCAGAGCAGACACAACAACTCCACGACGAGCAGCGCCATTACAAACATTCGCTTCATTTCCGTTCTCCTCTCTGTTCGCTATGTACAATCTCCAAACCGCGCTTGCGCACGCTTATATAAATCGTGACAGCGGGCAGGGTCGTGCACGCCCACGCCGCCCGGGTAGATGAGGGGCATATCCAGCGGCTGTTTCCATACCGTTTCAGAGGTGCTGTACACTTTTCCACAAAACATTTGGTCGAGCAGCGCCAAGCCCTCCGCCCCTGCCTCGTACAGCGGCTGCGAAATCAGCGCGTCCACCCCGCCGCCGGACAGCACGTCCAGATTCTCTGTGGTGTAGTCGTAACCGACCACGACCACGTCGCGCCGGCCCGTGCTTTCTTTTGCCGCGGCCCATACCTGCGCGCTGTAGCCGGACAGGCCGAAACCAGCTACCAGGTCGGGGGAGGTGCGCAGGAGCGCTTCCACCTTGGCCGTTGCCGCCGGCAGTTCCGCGCTTTCATATACCTCCTCTAATATGTTGTACTCCGGGTAGGTCTTCCGCATATAATCCCGAAACGTCTGCAGGCCGGCGGGCTGCGGCGTGCCGGGCACGGATATGCCGACGTCGCCTGAACGTATGCCTTTTTCGGCAAGCGCTTTCACAATGAAGTCGGCAGTTTCTATGGCGGCGGCGTCATAGTCCTGATGGACGTTGACATCGATAAACTCCTTTGTCTGCGAATAGGCATGGGGAAAATAGGGAACGGCGATTTTTACGCCCATGCCGTGCAGCTCCTTTAAAAATTCATAGCCGGAATCGTCGCCCACCCAGCATACCGCGCCCGCGATATCATACTCCCGCGCGCCCTGCAGCCAGCAGGCGCACTGTTCCTGCATAAGGCCCTCTTCCAAGCCCAGGACGTGGCCCTCGTATCCGAGCTCCTCCGCTTTTTCCAGAAAGCCGAGCTGGACAATTTGGTGCAGCGGGTAACGGGTCAGCCCGATACAGAGGCCCACCGACCGGTTTTCCGGCTTGGATACGAAATCCGCGCTCGCAGGCGCGCCCTGCGAAGACCCCGGGGCCGGCGCCTGCGCGCCGCCGCAGGCGCACAGAAGACAAATAAGCTGCGCGACAGCCAGCAGCGCCGTGGATACGCGCTTCATCTGCCCTGTCTCCTTTCCTGCCGGATTTATTCGCCGGCTTCCGCCTGTGCACGGGCCAGCAGCCCGGCGTAATACGCGGGGTCGCTTTTACCCGAACCGCCGCGGTAAATCAGCGGAACGTCCATGCCCTGCCGCCACAAATACTCCTCGCGGGCAAAATCCTGTCCGTTGAGCATCTGATCGATCAGCTGAACGCCCAGCCAGGCCTCCTCGTACAGCGGCTGCGCCAGCAGCGCGTCCACCCCGCCGCTGTCCAGCAGCTCCAGGTTCAGTTCGCTGTAGTCGTAGGCGACTGCGACGATATCATCCCGGCCGGTAGCCTGCTTTGCCGCCGTATAGAACTGCGCGCTGCCGCCGGACGACCCCAAAACGGCTACCAGATCCGGGTTCTCCAGAAAATACTCCGTCATCATCTGCTGCCCCTGATCCGTATATACGCCTTCGAGCACCCCTTTCAGTACGGTGTATTCCGGATAATGCTTTTCCATATAGGCCCTGAACACTCTGG
>CAJLRT010000134.1 GCA_905209135.1 uncultured Eubacteriales bacterium | reverse complement strand
TCCTCTCCGTCTGTGCCAAGGAGTGTCACCTCATCCCCTGTTTTTGCATCCGGAATGTGGGTTACATCTACCATAAACTGATCCATGCATCTTACTGCAAACCCTTAAAGAAATAGTTGAAGTCCACGCCAAAAATACTGCTGAGCGCGATCAACGCGCTCACACGGATATTGAGCCGGTTCGTCTCAATTTTGGCGTAGGTGCTGCGCGACATGTCGACCCCCATCAACTGCAGCTTCGCAATGGTCTCGTCCTGCGTAAACCCTTTGCTTTTCCGTGCCTTTTGTATGTTGGAGCCAATGTCTCTGTCCGGTCTAATCTTTCCCATAAAATCACATCCTGTTCCATATTGTGAACATTTGTTTAGATAATACGCCAAATAACGGATATAATGTTTCGCTATATGGAACAAGTTTTCATTCCGGGCCGTTGAAAGGGCAGAAAAAAAGACCATTTGTACAAATGGTCTTTTTTTACAGGGTATCGGTTACGCTCTCGTCTTTGCGTCGGCCAGCATCCGGCGCATTTCCTCCTCCGTGGGCGTTTTGGGCGCGACGTAGGTGTCGCCGTAGGTGAGCGCGTCTGCAATAATCGCGTCGAGCTTGTCGTCCGTCACGCCCAGCTCTTCGCGCGAGAAATACATGCCCACCCGTTTCATGAATCCGACGAGCGCGCCCTCCAGCGCGGCGGCCGCCTCCATGTCGGGCAGCACGTGCAGCTTGCGGTCGAGCAGGCGCGCCACGGCGGCAAACTTGGATGGGCAGGACTTGTAGGAAAAGCGGATAAATTCAGGGTAAACCACGGCCATGGACTCTCCGTGCGTAACGTTGGGGAACCGGCCCGTCATGGGCTGGCCGATGGCGTGCGGCAGAGTCGTGCCCACGTTGGCAATGCTGATGCCGGCCAGCGTGTCCGCATACGCCATGGCCGCGCGGGCGTCAACGTCGCCGGGATGTTCCATGACATACTCCAGCTTTTCAAATATAATCTCCATCGCCTTGAGGCACAGCATGTCGATCAATGGGTTGGCCGTAATGTTGGTGTAGGATTCAAAGGCGTGCGCGAACGCGTCGAACGCGGTGGACGCCGTCTGGTGCTCCGGCAGGGATACGGTCAGTTCGGGGTCCACAATGGACACGCGCGGGAAGATCGCGGGGTCGGCGATGGACGATTTGGATTCTATCGCCGCATTGGAGATAACGCTGTACTTGGTCGCGTGCGATCCGGTTCCGCTCGTGGTCGTCACCGCTACGATCGGCGGAATCAGGCGCGGGTCGAGCGGCTTGTTCGTCTGGAACCGGTAGTCCCAGGGCTCGCCCGGATGCCGCATCCCGACTGCGACCGCCTTGGCCGAGTCAATGGAACTGCCGCCGCCCACGCCGAGAATCACTTCCGCGCCGATCTCGTTTGCCTGGGCTGCCGCTTCGTTGATATGCGTGATCTCCGGGTGGTTGCGCCGCACTTTGGCGTGTACGGCCACCTCTACGCCGCTGTTCTCCAAAATCCGCTGTATCCTGCAAAACTGCTCCGCCTGCACATCGTCCCACGGGACGGTGATCATCAGCGCCTTTTTCCCGAGCGCCGCCACCTCTCTTCCCAGGTCGTTGATTCTTCCCCGCCCGAACAGAATTTTTGTCGGGATATACGTGTCAAAGCTCTTGTGCACGGTGTTCACTCCTCCATTCTAAAATACGTTCAGCACATTCTGAAAACATTGTACCAAGCGCGGGTAAAAAAGTAAACTGTTTTTCAAAAAGAACGGTTTTAGAAGATAAAAAACCTAAGCGAAAATAATTGTGATTAATTTAAAAATTTTTCTTGACAAAATTTTCGGTCAGTGGTATTCTTAAGTAAAGTAAATCGTTTTACGAAATATTATATCTATGTAGGAGGGAAAAAGCAAATGAAAACCAAGCGAATACTCACTCTGCTGATAGTTGCCGTAATGAGCGTCTCATTCTGCGCAACTGCACTGGCGGGGCCGCTGATCGGAGCGGAGACGGAACCGCTCCCGGATGCGGACATACTGGACGTGCGCTTCGGCGATCAGACCCTGTCGGCGACCAGCGCCGCCGTGGGGCTTGACAGCGTGCCCATCTATGAGTATGCAAGCGGTTCCGCCGGCGCGCCGAAAGAGACGGCCGACTCAGTCGGGGCTGTTACGGTGTCCGCGGCGGGCTCCGAGTATGCCGGCATGGGCTTCAAGCAGAAGTCCAAGGGCAATACCATCGGCATCAGCTTCAAGGAAGCGGACAAGAAGGATGAACTCACGGCGGCCCTTTCGAATATAAAGGGCTTCACCGTTGAAGCGTCCTTCGTCATGCCGGCCATACCCGAATCCGGCGGTTCCACCAGTATCGTCGGCTCCACCAACGGCGGCGGCTTCGGCATTTTCCTGAAGGACCAGGCGAACGGGGGAAAGCTGTTCTTTGAAGTGGGCAATGCCGGCGGCGGCTATGCGGACGCGCTTGTATCCGATACGCCCGCGCCCGGGGAATACTGCCATTTTGTCGGCGTGGCCGATGCCCAGACCGGCAAGCTGTCCGTATACATCAACGGCGCTCTGGCCGGCGAGACCTCCTATAAGGGCTTCCGTGCCGGCGGCTATTACGGCCGCATCGGCGTCGGCGGTTCGACGGCGGCAGCGGATACCAACTATACCAATTTTGCCTGCCAGCCCACCACAATTACGGGCCTGAAAATATACTCCGGTTCCTTTACCGCCGAGCAGGCCTTTGTGGCCTATGCCTGCCACATGGCGCAGGAACTGCCGCCTGTCCCCGCAGAGGGAGCTGTGACCGCGGAGCCCGATCTGCTCAAGGTGGTCTTCGGCGAAAAGTCGCTGACCGCTTCCAGCACAAAGGACTATATGACTATTACCGAGTATGCTTACGGCAATTCGGCAAACGAGGGCTCCAGGTACACCGGAGACGTGACCGTTGAAATAGACGGCGGCGCCTATACCGTGAAGGGCTTTACCAAGACGGCCGCAACCCAACATTTTATTGCGGATTACAGCTCGAACAAGGCCGACTTTACCGCGTCGCTCTCCGACGGTTTTGCCCTGGAAGCCGCCTTTGTCGTGCCCGCGCTGCCCACCGACGGCGCAAGCGACGCAATTATAGGCGCCACAAGCGGCGGCGGCTTCGGCATATTTGTGAAGCAGGACGGCAGCCTCATGTTTGAAGTCGGCAAGCAGACCAGCGGCTATGCCGACCTGTACCTGAGCCGCAAAGTAACGGCGGGCGAGTATATCCATCTGCTGTGCGTTTTTGACGCGGCGGCCGGCAAGCTTGTAAACTATGTCAACGGCGTCAAGGACGGGGAGATGGCCATTGCGGGCTTCCGTGCGGGCGGCTACTTCGGCGCAGTTTCCGTCGGCGGTACCACAGCCTCCGCCACCAACGGCACGAACTACGCCTGCAACCCGACGTCATATACCGCTGTGAATCTGTACGAGGATGCGCTCGGCGCGGAGGAAGCGGCCGCGGCGTATCAAAACCACCTTGCATATCTGGGCGTAGACGTGGACCCCGGAACCGATCCGGACCCCGAGCCTGCGACAAGCGAAATACTGGAGCTCTGTTTCGGCGAGGGCACGCTGCGCGCTCTCTCCTCCCTCACGCTCAACAGCGCGGCGGAGTACAGTTCTGCCAACACCCCCAAGGCCAAGGCGGAAAACGTGGGCTCCGTCAATCTGACGGTAGCGGGGAAGGCGTGCAGGACCTATGCGTTTACCAAGGCAACGACGAACAACACCATCGGCGTCAGCTTTGACAAAGACGAGCTTCAGGCCGCGCTGGCCGACGGTTTCTCGGTAGAGACCTCCTTCATCGTTCCCAGCGGCCTTTCGGGCGAGCAGTACTTTGTCGGCTCCACCGGCGGCAGCGGCTTCGGCGTCGCCTCCTATGACGGCAGACTCGCCTTTTTCCTGTACGACGGCGCCTGGAAAAAGGTGCAGGCCGATATGCCGCAGGCCGGCAGCCTGTGCCATGTCGTCGCCACCTATGACGCCGCGGCAGGGACGATCTCCATGCTGGTCAACGGCGTTCCCACAGCCTCTGTCGCCGTGGGCGCGCCCGTCTACGGCGCTGGCTGGCCGGGCGGCGTGGGCGTTGGCGGCACCACCGCCTCCGCGACCAACTTCACCAACAGCCAGGTGCCGAACGGCACGGTGATTACCGGGCTCAGAATCTACAGCGACAGCATGACAAACGACGAGGCCTTCGCCAAATACAAGTCCCATATGGCGCAGTTCGGCGTAACCGTTACGCCCGTCTATGATAAGGACTACGACGACGACTTCGAGCCGGTGCTCCGCTTTGTCGTCGGAAGCGACGTGCACGTCG
>CAJLRT010000133.1 GCA_905209135.1 uncultured Eubacteriales bacterium | reverse complement strand
ACCACCGAGATCTACACTCTTTCCCTACACGACGCTCTTCCGATCTACGATCACAAGCCCGTTGCCGCGGGGGCTGATCAGCACGGTCAGTAAGCAGACGGCAAGGAAAATATACCCCGCCAGGGCGAAATACCTGGCGCCGGTAAGGCCGTAGGACACGACCATGCTGCCAAGCCGCCAGACGCCGATGCCGAGCATGGGAATCCCCACAACCGGGAGAAAGCCGCGGTAGAGCCGGCAGGGCAGGTTGTCGATATTGCAGGTGAGCAGATAGACGAAGCAGGCCGTGCCGAGGAACACCGCCTCACGCCGGAAAATGTCCAGCGCGGAGGGCCAGGTTCCCCACCAGATTCCGTTGAAGAGCCAGACGGCCTCGGTCAGGAAGAAAATCACGACTACCGGAATGCCGATATAGCAGACAAGCTTTTCCAGCAGCCCGTAGTACCGCTTCTCTGCGGCAGAGGGCTCGCGCGGGTCGGACAGGCTGTTGACGCCGCCCAGGAACACGATGTAGACCATGTACAGCGACAGGATGAACAGGTACTGGAATACGACGGACGACATATCGCGAACGAACAGGACCTTGACGATGATGGTGATCACGGAAAGCCCGCAGAAAAACAGCGCGCCGTATACCACGCCGGCAGCCAGCTTGGCCACCAGAGAAAAGATGACGCGGCTCATCTGGAACTTGCCGTTCCGGCGCGTCATCAGCAGCAGGATGACGAGCAGGATAAAAAGGTTTGCCGCGGTGATGCGCGCGATGAGCATTTCCATGGCGGACGCGTCCGCCGTGAACAGGAGCAGGAACACCGCGCTGGGCACGGCGATCCCAAGGCCGGTGAACGCAAGCGTCCACAGCCCCTCAAGCCGGCTTCGCTTGAAGATAAGCGAAAACATGATATTGCTGGTGATGCCGGTAATACAGGCGAGCATCAGCGCCTTATACAGGTCCTCGTCGGTGCCGATCGGAAACGCGATAAACTGGACGATTACCGCAAACAGCCCGAACGCGACGGCGGCGGGGAAATTCATGAACGCGCCGCCGCTGCCGTAAAACACCGAAAGGAACCAGGATTTCAGCTTTTGCATAGTTTCTCTCCTCCGAGGCGCCGTAAGGGTCCCGTCGCCTCTGCGTGTCCATCATAGCATAATTTAAAGGGATTGTAAATATCTGCGCGGAAATCGGCGTGCGGAAATCGGCGACTTAAAACGACAAAAACAGCGGCCGCCGGCGCGGGCGCGCAAAGGTTTATAAAAAATTTGCATTTGCCGCGCGGAAAGGCTATAATATAAATGTGTTATACTTATATAATACGGAAAGGTGCGAAACGTATGCATTCCTATAAAGTACAGCAGGGCTTCCGGCTCGACCATGACACGATTGAAAAACTCCGCGTGATTGCCGACGGTGAAAACAGGAGCCTGAACAACATGGTGGAGACCATCCTGATGCGGCATATTCAGCAATATGAGGCCGAACACGGCCCGATTGACCTGGACGCGCTCGCCGGAGACTGAGCCCGGCCGCGCCATCCCGCCCTCCGCCCGCCTGCAAGGCGGGTTTTTTTGCGCGTGCCTTCGCCGCTTTCCTCCCGGCGAAGCGCATTGGGGCCGCACAGGCGGCGTGCGTTCCCGGCCGCCGGCCGGGTTGTAAACAATTTTTGCAAACGTCTTTCCCCCTTGACAATCCGCGAATTTTGAGTAAACTGAAAACAGATATAGTTCTATATAAAACTGTTTTTTGAAAAACTATTCTGGGAGGCTTTTACCATGGGCCGGCCGACTGATTTTCTGACGAATACGCGCCGCATTATCAAGCTGTATGAAAGTATGCTGCGCAGCATATGCGAGAAGTACCGGCTCACGCTGCTTGAGGCGACCATCCTCAGCTTTCTCCACAACAATCCCGGGGTCGACACCGCGGCTGACATCACGGAGCTGCGGATGCTGTCCAAGGGCAACGTATCCCAGGCGGTGGAAAGCCTGATTCAAAAGGGGCTGCTCCTGCGGGAGCAGGACGGCGCGGACCGGCGCCGGATTCACCTGCACCCCACAACGGCGGCGGCTGCGATCACGGTATCGCTGGAAGAGGGACGCCGGCAGTTCCAGGCCGAAGTCTTCTGCGGGCTCTCCCCGGGCGACCTGGAGCTTTATGACAGAATCAACCACCGCATTGCGGAAAACACGGAAAACGCCATGGCGAGGAGAGACGGAACATGAACGAAGAAAAGGATATGCTGGGAAAAGAGCCGGTGGGCAGGCTGCTGCTGAAGCTGGCCCTGCCCACGGTGACCGCGCAGGTTATCAATATGCTCTACAATATTGTGGACCGGATCTATATCGGCCACATCCCCGGCGTGGGCGCGGCCGCCCTGACGGGCGTGGGGGTCTGCATGCCGCTGATTATGATCGTAACGGCGTTCGCCGCGTTCATCGGGTACGGCGGCGCGCCGCGCGCCTCTATTTTTATGGGCAAGGGGGACCATGCATCCGCGGAGAAAACCCTGGGCAACTGTTTCACGGCGCAGATTGTAATTTCCGCCGTTCTGACAGCCGTCCTGCTCCTGTGGAACAGGGACTTTCTCATGGCGTTCGGCGCGAGTGAGAATACGATCGAATACGGCGTCAGCTACATGAATATCTATTCCATAGGCACGCTGTTCGTTCAGCTTACCCTGGGCATGAACGCATTTATTACGGCGCAGGGGTTTGCAAAAACGGGAATGCTTTCGGTTTTGATCGGCGCGGTGGCAAACATCATCCTGGACCCCATCTTTATGTTCGCTTTCGACATGGGCGTGCAGGGCGCAGCGCTCGCGACCATCCTCTCGCAGGCCATGTCCTGCGCCTGGGTGCTGGCCTTTCTGTTCGGGAAGAAGACGCGGCTCAAAATCCGCAGGGAAAATCTTATCCTTAAGTCGCGCATTATCCTGCCAAGCCTTGCGCTCGGGCTTTCCTCCTTCATCATGCAGGCGAGCGAAAGCGTTATTTTCGTGTGTTTCAACTCCTCGCTGCTGAAATACGGCGGGGATATCGCCGTCGGCGCCATGACCATCCTCACAAGCGTCATGCAGTTCGCCATGCTGCCGCTGCAGGGACTGGGCCAGGGCGCGCAGCCGATTATCAGCTACAACTACGGCGCGCGGAATGCGGACCGGGTGCGCGCCGCGTTCAAAATCCTGCTCAAGGTCAGCCTCGGCTATTCCATAACGCTATGGGCGCTTATCATGCTGTTCCCGCAGGGATTCGCGGCCATGTTCACGGACACTCCCGCCCTGATTGAGTTCACCAAAACAGCCCTGCGCATCTACGCGGCCTGTCTGCTGCTGTTCGGGATCCAGATCGCCTGCCAGATGACCTTTACGTCGCTCGGCAACGCCAAGGCCTCGATCCTGGTGGCCGTTATGCGCAAATTCATTCTCCTCATTCCGCTGATCTATATTCTGCCGGCCATTTTCACGCAGGCGCAGACAACGGCGGTATACGCCGCGGAGCCGGTTGCGGATTTTCTGGCCGTGTCTTTCACCGCCGTGCTGTTCACCTTCCAGTTCAGAAAGTCCCTGGCCGGACTGCCGGGCGGAGACGGGACGGAGCCGGTGCTCCCGGAGGAAAATACGCCGCCCGCTTCGCTGTGACCCTGCGGCGGCGGCTATGAGAAAGGAAGCATATGGATACTGCATACGAAGCCAAACTGTCGGAGCGGAAAGAGGCGCTGAAAGACTTCTTCGGCGGCTATGAGGGCGACGATATTCCGGACGATCTGCTCATGCGCCTGTTTCAGTACGAGGAGCTGATGATCAAATACCGCTCCGCCATCCGCGAAGTGACGACCAAGCTCCATATCCTCAACGACGAACTGTCCGCCTTTACCAAGCGCAACCCGATTGAAAACATCCAGTCGCGGATCAAGCGTCCGTACAGCATTGCAAAGAAGCTGAGCAAGCAGGGGCAGCCCGTGACGGTAGAGTCGATTTCAGAGCACCTCAACGACGTTGCCGGGATACGCGTCATCTGCCCTTTTATCAACGATATCTACGATGTGGCGGACATGCTGCTCAAGCAGGACGATATTCTGCTCATCGCCAGGAAAGACTACATCAAAGCGCCGAAGGAAAACGGCTACCGCAGCCTGCATTTGATTGTGGAGGTGCCCGTGTTCTTCTCCACCGGCAAAGAACAGGTCCGCGTCGAGATCCAGATCCGCACGGTGGCGATGGATTTCTGGGCGAGCCTTGAGCACCAGATCCGGTATAAGAACGATTCGCCGGAGGTGCAGAAAATAGCGCGAGAGCTGAGAGACTGCGCGGACACCATCGCGCAGACGGATATAAAAATGCAGCAGCTCAGGCAGCGCAT
>CAJLRT010000132.1 GCA_905209135.1 uncultured Eubacteriales bacterium | reverse complement strand
GGACACGGCGCGGCTGACCGAAGAAGAACTGGTACAGCTTGAAGACGCTGCGGGCGCATGGATACAGGAACACGAAAAGGACGCTGCGTCCCCGATTCCGGAGGGCAGAATCATCATCGGCGAAGCCAGCGCCGGCGACGTGCTCGGCATAGAGGACTACGGGACGGAGCATGCGGTTATATATATCCATGCGATCTTAGAAAAAGTAGACGACCAGGGAGTTTCCCATGGGTTCAGCGGCCACGATATGTACCGCATTGAGGCCGACATGCGCACGCATCCGATGCGGATACAGTCCATGGAAAGCTATGAGAGCATGATTTCGGATATCACGTTCAAAAACGCCCCGCAAAATTACGAGGAGTATATAGCCGAATACAAAAAGCAGCTATCCGGGAAAGTCCCCGGCTATGTGATTGACGCCACCGGCATGTACGACTTTTCGTATATAATGGAACGGATACATCAGAAAGCCTGGGCCATACACGCCGACTACCTGACTGCGCGGGGCGAGGAGGGACAGCCATGAACCGGAACAAATGCGAACTGATACGCGACCTGCTCCCGCTGGTAAAAGACGGGACGGCGAGCGAAGACACCGTGCGGCTCGTCGAACGCCACCTGGCTGTGTGCGAGCAGTGCCGGCACGACTATGAGCACTTTTCCGAACTTCTGCCGGCGGCGGAAAACTTCGGCGGCCCGGCCGGTTTCCGCTTGATTCGCGTACGGCTGCGCCGGCACAGGATCGGAATCGGGATCATCATCGCCGCGGCCGTGCTTTGGGGCGCCATGTTCACGATCGACTGCGTGCGCGCGGCCGCCAACCATCCGCCGCTGTTTGCGCTGCATTCCAAAACGACGGCGCAATCCGGGCTGACCTTCAGAATAGACGTAACCGTCACCAGCCGGGACCATATGAAGGACTTGTACAGTATAGACGCAATCGGAGAAATCACAGAGTACTACGGACTCGGTTACAAAGTCATTCTGTCCCGCTACGACAACGGCGAGCGCTTTTCCCAGGTCGGCACCCTGTTCACACGGCCAAAGCGCGAGTATATTGACTTAAAAACACAGGAAGAGCTGATGGATTCCATTGAATCATATTACAACGAGGAAGCAAGCTTCACCGAGTGGAAACAGACCGGAGACAGCACGCCGCTACCGGAAGACACTTATATAACCGCCGTATCCGTACTTGGACACGAAAGAGCGCGCGACGGTACAGTCACCGTTTATTTCTTTGAAAAGAGCGTAAAGGTGGACGAGAAGAATCCGGTAATTCTGGACAGGGATTTCTTCGACGAGATTGATTTCACCCTGTGGATATATCAGCTTCAACCCGACGGCTACTCTTATATGAGCGGGGGTTCAAGCATGGTCATTGTTCAGGAGAACACCTATGCGCCCTATGAGGAGCGCGTCATGGCGGAAATCCCAAAGAAATTCCAGCAGCGGGCGCTGGCTTTCGCGGGCAGCGAGGCGGAGCGCGAGCTTACTGTACAGACAATGAAACGGTACAACCAGTACGCCATGATGCTCATGTACGAACAGAATGCCGCGCAGCTTGAAAACTCCTGAACGATGGAACGGCATAGCGAATTCCTCCCTATTCCAACGGAGACGGGGGCGCGGCGCGGGCCGCGCTCCCCGATCCGGTATATGAAAGGAGCATCGGCATGCGGTACGATGATTCCGGTCCGGACGGCGGCGGACTGCGCGGGGCGCGGACGCAAGATGCGCGGGAAGCGGACTTTGCGGCGCGGCGGCGCAGGCGTACACGCCGGCGATTGCTTGCAGGCGCGGCGGCGGCGATTTTCTGCGCATGGTGCCTGTTTTTCAGCGTGGACTATGCCAGGGCGCAGCGCGGGCGGACGCCCGTGTTTTCCCTTGCCGCGGCGGCCGAGGAGTACGCGCAGTTGCGTATCACCGAATACTACGGGCTGTTTTACAAGATTATCGACTACGACTTCGGCGCGGGCCGTTCCGTGCTTGAGGTCGGCACCTGCTTTCTGCGTCCGAACATACCCATCCTGCCGGACAGGCCATGAAAAAGCGGCGCGCTGTTTGACACAGCGCGCCGCTTCCTTTTTTGGCAGACTAGCGTTTCATGGTAAGGGAGATGCGCTTTTTTACCGGGTCGCAGTCCAAGACGCGGACCGTGACGATGTCCCCCACCTTCAGCACTTCGCTCGGGTGGCGGATAAAGCGGTTTGAGATCTGGGATATATGCACAAGCCCGTCCTGGTGGACGCCGATATCGACAAACGCGCCGAAATCGACGCAGTTGCGCACCGTGCCTTTGAGCTCCATGCCGGGGCGCAGGTCTTTGATATCCATCACGTCGCTGCGGAGCATGGGTGCGGGCAGGTCCTCGCGCGGGTCCCGGCCGGGCCGGCTCAGTTCTGCGATGATGTCGCGCAGCGTTGGCAGCCCGACGCCGAGCGAATCGGCAGCGCGCTGGAGGCCGTACTGCTCAGCGCGCGCCGCAAGGCCGCTGAATCCGTCCGGGCCGAGCCCGGACGCGTCATAGCCGCACAGGGACAGCAGGCCCCTGGCCGCGGCGTAGCTCTCCGGGTGGACAAAGGTGTTGTCCAGCACGTTTTTGCTCTCCGGCACGCGCAGGAACCCCGCCGCCTGCTCGTACGCCTTCTTCCCGAGCTTCGGCACGTTCAGCAGGGCGCGGCGGCTGCGAAACGCGCCCTCTTTGCCCCGGTACTCGACAATGCTTTTGGCCACACCCGCATTGATGCCCGACACATGCGAGAGCAGCGGCGCGGACGCGGTGTTGAGGTCCACGCCGACGCTGTTGACACAGTCGTCCACGACATTGCCAAGCGTTTCGGCCAGGCGGTTCTGGGGCAGGTCGTGCTGGTACTGGCCGACGCCGATGGCTTTCGGGTCGATCTTCACCAGCTCTGCGAGCGGATCCTGCAGGCGGCGCGCGATGGAGACGGCGCTGCGCAGGGATACGTCGAACTGCGGAAACTCCTCGGCGGCGAGCCGGGACGCGGAATACACCGATGCGCCCGCTTCGCTGACGACCATATACTGCACGTCCAGCCCCGACTCGCGGATGAGGTTCGCAATAAAGATTTCGCTCTCTTTGGACGCCGTGCCGTTGCCGATGGACACGACGCTGACTCCGTATTTGCGGATGAGGCTTTTGACCACGGCCTCGGCTTCGGCCACCCGGCTCTGCGGCGGCGTAGGGTACACGACGTCGGTGGCGAGCACTTCGCCCGTATCGTCCACGACGGCCAGTTTACAGCCGGTACGGTAGGCGGGGTCCAGGCCCAGCACGACCCGGCCCTTGACGGGCGGCTGCATCAGCAGACTGCGCAGGTTCACGGAGAACACCTGCATCGCGCCCTCGGCGGCCCGCTCGGTCAGCCCGCCGCGCAGTTCGCGCTCGAGCGCGGGAAAGATCAGGCGCGCGTACGCGTCCCGCACCGCGTCCTCCACGGCCGGCGTGCAGGCTGAGCCGGGCTTCACAAACGCGCTGTACAGAATGTGCAGGGCCTTGGCCTCGTCGACGGCGAGAGACACTTTCAGGTAGCCCTCCGACTCGCCGCGGTTGACGGCGAGCACCCTGTGCCCCGCTATTTTGGATACGGGCTCGGAATATTCATAGTATGTACTGTAAACGGAATCCTCATTTTTGGCCGCGCGCGTCTCCAGCAAGCCCTCCTCTTCGGCGAGCGTGCGCAGCAGGCCTCTGGGCTTCGGCGCGTCGGACACGAGCTCGGCGACGATATCTTTGGCCCCCTGCAGGGCTGCTTCGGCGCTGTCCACGCCCTTTTCCGGGTCCACATACGCCTGCGCCAGCGCAAGCGGCGGCGGAGAGGACGGCTCCTGCGCGAGCAGCAGTTCGGCAAGCGGCGCCAGCCCCTGTTCCCGCGCTGCGGACGCGCGTGTTTTGCGCCGGGGACGGTAGGGACGGTAGACGTCCTCCAGCTCCGCCATGGTCTTTGCGCCGGAAAGCATGGCCGCCACCGCGTCCGTCATATGGCCCTGTTCGTCTATTTTCCGGTAAATCTCCTGCCGGCGCGCCTCAAACCCGCGCAGATAGGCCAGGCGGTCGGACAGGGAGCGCAGGACCTGGTCGTCCAGCGAGCCGGTGGCCTCCTTGCGGTAGCGCGCGATAAACGGGACCGTGTTCCCCTCGTCCAGCAGCGCCGCCGCGGCTTCCACCTGCGTGCGCCGGACGCCCAGTTCGCCGGCGATGACTGCATAAATATCCATTACTTACCGTCCTTTCTCCTGAAGGCAAACAGTTTCAGGATGATGAATGTGACCGGAATGCCCACGACAGATCGGAAGAGCACACGTCTGAACTCCAGTCACACAGTGATCTCGTA
>CAJLRT010000131.1 GCA_905209135.1 uncultured Eubacteriales bacterium | reverse complement strand
TACACTCTTGCCCTACACGACGCTCTTCCGATCTGTTCCAGCCCCGTCCGCGTCAGCGCCATGGTGGCGGGCAAATATTTCGCCATGCTCACCGTTTTCGCGGCGGCGCTCGGCATCTGCTGCCTCTATCCGCTGGTGCTGTCCCTCTACGGCAAGGTCCCGTTCCTGCTCACATACAGCTATATTTTCATCTTTTTCCTCATGGGCGCGGCCTTTATCGCCATCGGCATGTTCCTGTCGACCCTGACGAGCAACCAGTTCATTGCGGCCGCCATCAGCTTCTGCGCGCTGCTGTTCTTCTATATGATCGACGGGATCGCATCCATCATCTCCGGCACGGCGTTCGCCTCGCTTATGGCCTTTTCCATTCTGGCCCTGCTGCTGGCGCTGATCCTGTGGCACCTGACAAAGAACCCCGCAGCGGCCGGAATCGCCTTCGCCGTGCTTGAGGCGGGCCTGCTCACCGCGTATTTCATACAGCCCGCCCTGTTTGAGGGCGCGATCCAGACTTTCCTGTCCGGCATTTCGCTGTTCAGCCGGTCCACTGTCGTTCTCAACGGGATTTTTGACCTGGGCTCCGTTGTATGCTACCTGAGCGTCATCGCCCTGTTTTTGTTCCTGAGCGTGCAGTCGGTGGAGAAACGGAGGTGGAGCTGATGGCTGAAAAACAGGATTTCAAAACAAAAGTAAAAGGCGCGTTCGGTACGAAAGCCTTTAAAAGCGGCGGCTACAGCCTGCTTGCCAGCGTGATCGTCATCGTCATCGTGTTCGCGCTGAACATGGCGGTCGGCGCGCTGCCGGCAAACTGGACCAAATTCGACATGACGGACACCGGCATGTTCTCCCTGTCCGACCAGTCCAAAGAGCTTGTGAAAAGCATAGACGAGCCGGTCACCATCTATGTGCTCCAGAGCGGCTCGAACGGCGAGACGGTATACGAGCTTGCGCTGCAGTACCGCGCGCTCAATTCCAACATCACAGTCGAGGTGCGCGACCCGGTCGCCAACCCCGGCTTCGTCCAGCAGTACACCGACGAACAGCTCGGCTACGGCGTCATCGTCGAGAGCGCGCGGCGCAGCGCCACGGTGAGCAGTTCCAGCCTGTACCGAACCGAAATGGCGACGGACGGCTCGTATCAGTATTATTTTGACGGCGAATCCCTCATCACCGGCGCGCTCGACAAGGTGACGACCGACACGCTGCCCAAGATCTACCGGCTCGTCGGCCACGGGGAGGCGGAACTGTCGGCCGCGCTGACGGCGAGTATTGAAACGGACAATTTTGAGCTGGAGGACCTCTCGCTCCTGTCCATGGACAGCGTCCCAGAGGACGCGGACTGCGTGCTCATCCACCGCCCGTCGTCCGACCTTTCCGAGGACGACGCGGCAAAGCTCGCCTCCTACCTGGAGGGCGGCGGCGCCGTCATGCTGTTTACCGAATATCCGGCCGGCGAGCTGACCAACCTGTGCGCCCTGGCGGCCGGCTACGGCCTGGCGCCCGTCGACGGACTCGTGGTCGAGCGCAATGCGAACTACTATATCTCCGGCTATCCGCTTTTCCTGCTGCCGGTGCTCGGCGAGCACGAAATCACCTCGCCCCTGAGCCATGAACAGTCCTACGTCCTCGTTCCGGGCGCGCAGGGCCTGACCATTCTGGACGGCGCGCGCGACACGCTGAGCTTCACGTCCCTTATGCAGACGTCCAAGGACGCCATCTCCAAACTCAAGGGTACCGAGCTGGACACCACGGAAAAGGAGGAGGGCGACATCGACGGCCCGTTTGACCTCGCCTACGCCGTCACGGAGGACAACGAGGACGGCCAGGCCCGGTTCCTCTGGGTCGCGGGCGGCTCCATCACCGAGGACAGCGCGGACAGCATCGTATCCGGCGCGAACACGGGCTTCCTGCTCAACAGCCTCGGCTGGCTGACCGGCAAGGACAGCTCCGTGACCATCCGTTCCGAGGCGATCACGAACGACTACCTGACGCTGACGGCGGGCGCGTCCACGGCGTGGAGCATTGTGTTTATCGCCGTGCTGCCCCTGGCGGTGCTCGCAGCCGGCATTGTCGTATATGTCATACGGAGAAAACGGATATGAAGAAAGGTACAAAACTGCTCCTTCTGCTCGCGGCGCTTGCCGTGGCCGTCGGCTGCTTCCTGCTCGTCAGCAGCCTGTTCGGCGAGGAGGAGCCGGACGCGCAGAGCGAGGAGGAAACCGTCTCCGTCTACCGGGTCGAAAGCGATGATATCGTCGGCATGCAGTTCGACCTGGACGGCGAATCCCACGCATTTTCTTTTGCATCGGACGAGTGGCAGGACGCGACCGGCGCGGATCGCCCGCTGGAACAGAGCAGCATGGACGCGCTCGCGACCGTCTGCGCGAACTGGACGGCCAAGCGGGTCGTCAGCGACCACCCCGAATCTACCGCCGAATACGGGCTGGACAGCCCCGTCCTCCAGATTCAGCTCACGCTCAGGGACGGCGCGTCCGTCACCCTGCTCATCGGCGACTACTCGGAGGCCGGCGAGGGCGACTACCTCTCCCTGTCCGGCTCGGATACGGTGTACCTGGTCGCGGCCTCCGCCAGAACCGCCATCACAAACAACCTGAACACCTGTTACATGGAAGCTTCCGACGCGGAGTAAACGCAAGGCGGCCCGCCCCGGCGAATGGGGCGGGCCGCTGTTGTTTTTTGCAGAGCGCCGGGGCTTGCCGGCGATGCGCGCCGACTATGCGAGCGCTACGTCCAGTATCATCATCAGCGCAAAGCCCAGCACGGCGCCGACCGTGCCGATGTTGCTGTGCGCGCCGGCCTGCGACTCCGGAATCAGCTCCTCCACCACCACATAGATCATGGCCCCGGCGGCAAAGGCGAGAATATAGGGCAGTATGGGCGTGACGAGCGACGTGAGCAGGATGGTAACCGCCGCGCCGACCGGCTCCACAATTCCCGACAGCAGGCCGTAGCGAAACGCCTTTCTGCGTGGAACGCCCGCACCCACGAGCGGCATGGAGATGATCGCGCCCTCCGGGAAGTTCTGAATCGCTATGCCCGCGGCCAGCGCAAAGGCTCCGGCCGCCGTGATGACCTCGGCGCCCGATAGCATCCCCGCCAGCGCCACGCCCACCGCCATACCCTCCGGTATGTTGTGCAGCGTCACGGCCAGCACAAGCATGGTCGGCCTGCCCGCGCCGCTGGGCCGGCCCTCCGGCCGCTCGGCGTCCAGGTGCAGGTGCGGGACAATCGAGTCCAGCGCGAGCAGAAAGCCCGCGCCGGCCAGGAACCCGGCCGCCGCCGGAAGCCAGGCCGGACCGCCGCCCGCTTCGGCCATTTCAATGGCGGGGATGAGCAGCGACCAGACCGACGCCGCCGTCATCACGCCCGCGGCAAAGCCGAGCAGCAGCTTCTGCAGCCGCGGCTGCATGCCGCCACGGATGAAAAACGCCATGCCCGCGCCGAGCGCCGTGCCCGCAAACGGGATGAAAATTCCGATAACCGCCTTGAGCGTATCGCTCATATATTCCGCACTCCCCTCCTCTGCGGCATAAGGCCGCAAATCCAGATATATCCGGCAGCACGGCCGGAACCCACGGCCGCGCCCCGCGCCCGCTAAGCCTGCCGCGCACAGCGTCCGCACCGGACGCCGCGCCCGCGCGGGGCCCGAAGCGCCGCCAGTTTTGCATCAACCACAGGGTAGCACACACAAACTCAAATTGCAACCGAAAATTTGTGCTTGACAAACGCACGGAAAACAGGTAAACTATTGTCAGTTAGCTTTTGCTAACCAAATTCGTCTATGTCAGGCGGCGTACAATCTCCTATCTGCGCGCCCCTGTTACTCCTGTTGTCCCCGCCGCAAGGGAAGACCTCTGCGCAGCGGCGCCCCATGCCCCATGGTCGCCGCGCCGGAAAACAAGAGCGGAAGCGCCGCGGAAGATCTCCGCGGCGCTTCCGCATCCCGCCCGCCGTCCGCGCGGACAAGGCGCGGGGCCAAGCCCGCAAAAACGCCGTGCGCGGCACAGTGCCCGCGCACGGCGCGTTCTCATTTTTCTCAGTTCGCCGCAGACGACAGCGCCGAAGAAGCAGACGCGCTGCTCACTGCCGGGCCCTCGATGGTCGTCCTGCCCGGCGCAATGAAGCCGAGGTAGCTCTTGCCGGCGTTGACTTCAATCTCCGCGCCCGACGCGTCGAATATCTGGATGGGCGCGGACTTATCCGCCTTTTTCCAGGTAATCTCCTGCGCAGCGCCGTTGGAAATATAATAGCCGGCGCCGCCCTCCCAGCCCACGCGCATAATCCCGCGGCTGCCGTCCAGGAGTATTTACCCGAAGGAAACATCTGCTTTAACTCTTCCACTTTATC
>CAJLRT010000130.1 GCA_905209135.1 uncultured Eubacteriales bacterium | reverse complement strand
CGATATGACGGTAACGGTAGAGCGTGTTTCGATTAAGACACAGACAATACAGGAGGAAATCGCACCGCCGGTCGAGGATCGGTCGGACGGCGGCGAGACCTTTGAAATTCCCGGCAAAGCCGGCCTGCGGCAGACGACGTTTGAATGCAGATACGTAAACGGCGTACTCACGGAAAAGACGGAGCTGGAAAGCACCGTGCTGCGGGAGCCGACGGCGACCGTTATCCGCAGCGTCATCCCCTCCCCTGCCGGGACGGGCGAGACTGTTGTGACGCAGCCGAATCCCGGCGCGCCGGCGGATTACAGCCGCGTGCTGATCTGCGAGGCGACCGCGTATACGGGCGGCGGCATTACCGCCTCCGGCCTGCCGGCGCAGTACGGGCGCGTTGCGGTTGACCCGCGCGTCATCCCCCTGGGCTCGCAGCTTTATATTGAGAGCGAAGACGGCTCTTATGTATACGGCTATGCCGTGGCCGCCGACACGGGCGGCGCGATTAAGGGAAACAAGGTGGACATTTACCTTGACTCCTACAACCAGGCCATTCAGTTCGGACGCAGAAACCTGCGCGTATACGTTATTTCCTGATTGTTTCTCCTTGTTGAGGAGCGCCGCCAGCCATTTTCGGCTGCGCGGCGCTCTTTTTATCGGAACGCGTTCCGCCTAAACCGGACGGAGGGCGGAAAGCATGGTGGTATTGCCCATGCGGAACACCTGTTCGACCGCAGTAAAACCCGCATTTTGCAGAAGCGATATCTGGTTTGCGACCGTGCAGGGCGTGTCAAAGTGGTAAAACGCGTCTGCGGAAATGCCCTGTTCCGCGCGCAGGCGTGCGTTTTCCGCAAAATAGTAGTCCTCCTCCGACTGCGTATCCACCATATAATCGCACTCGACATACAGGCCGCCCGGACGCAGCGCATGAAAGAGCCGCCGGTACAGTCCGGCTTTTTCCCTGCGCGAAAAGTGGTGCAGAGACTCAAAGGAAACGGCGCAGTCGAACGCCTGCCAGCCGAAGTCCACATCAAAATAACTGCCGCAGATGAGACGGATCCGTTTCCCTGCGTGCTTTTCACGCAGGCGGCTTAGCATGGCGGGGGCCAGGTCGACGCCCGTTGCCTCCGCATCGGGCAGACGGCGGAAAATTTCATCCAGCTCCAGGCCTGTGCCGCAGCCGAGGTCAAGCAGGCGCAGCGGCGAAGTGGAAACGCTTTTTGCATGCATATCGACGAGCTCCGCCATCCTTGCGTACCCCTCCCGGCAGCCCTGGACGTCCTCCAGCATATGCGCGTCGTACCCGGAAACGCGCGCTGCGAAAAACGCGGACATCGGCTCCAGCGGAGTGGCGGCGGGCGCTTCGGACGCGGCCGGGGCGTTTGAAGAAGCCGGCGCGGCGGCCTCGGCGGATTGCTCCGGTCCCGCCGCGGCCAGGCCGGGCGCAGGGACGGAATTCTTATGTGCAGACACGGTATGTATCCTCCTTATGCGAAGTCCTCCCGATTATATCACGGGGCAGGCGCTGTACACAAGCCCCGCGGAGAGACGGACGCAAAAACAAACCCTTTGACAAAACATTCGTTTTGTGGTATCCTGATACAGGAAGTAACCGATATAAATTCAAAGTAAGGTTGAATGTTTCTACCAACTGCCATTCAGTTGACTATTTGTTGCCCCGTCAGGGGGCGTACTGTATCGTCACGGAGCGGGCAGTTTTTTTGTGCGCGTGATTACAGAAGGAGGATTGAAATGCGCTGCGACATTGCCATTGTCGGCGCGGGCCCGGCCGGTATTTTTACCGCGCTGGAGCTTGTGCGGAACAAAAGCGGAAAAAACATTGTTATGATTGAGAAGGGACAGCCCATCCAGAAACGGAGCTGTCCCAAGGGGGCTGCCGGGAAATGCGTCGGCTGCAAGCCGTATTGCCATATTACGACGGGGTTTTCCGGCGCGGGCGCCTTTTCGGACGGGAAGCTTTCGCTGAGTCCGGACGTGGGCGGCGAACTGCCGGAACTGCTCGGCGAACAGACGGTGCAGGAGCTGATCGACTACACAGACTCCATCTACCTCGAATTCGGCGCGGACAGGCATGTGGAAGGGGTGGGCAACGACGAGAAGGTGAAGGATATACGCAAACGCGCCATTCAGGCGGGGCTGCGGCTTGTCGACTGCCCGATCCGCCATCTGGGAACAGAAAAGGCGCAGGAGATTTACCTCGCCATTCAAAACTACCTGCTGGATAACGGCGTAAAAATACTGTTCGGGCATGCGTGCGAAAACCTGCTGCTGGACGGCGACCACTGCCGCGGCGTGCTTGTCTGCAAGGCGGGGAAAAAGGACGAGTGCTTCGAGCTTTTCGCCGGCACCACCGTGATCGCGACCGGGCGCAGGGGCGCGGACTGGCTGGAACAGCTATGCGAAGAGCACGACATTGCGCACCAGCCGGGGACGGTGGATATAGGCGTACGCGTGGAAGTACGCAACGAGATTATGGAATATGTAAACAATGTGCTGTACGAATCCAAACTCATCGGGTACCCGAAGCCCTTTAAAAACAAAGTACGCACTTTCTGCCAGAATCCGGGCGGATTTGTGAGCCAGGAAAATTACGACAACGACCTTGCCGTCGTCAACGGGCACTCCTACAAGGACATGAAATCCAACAACACCAACCTCGCCATTTTGTGCTCGCACAATTTCAACGAGCCGTTCAACCAGCCGATCGCCTATGCGCAGAAAGTCGGGGAGCTGACCAACATGCTCGGCGCGGGACAGATTCTCGTTCAGCGCTACGGGGATATACTCGACGGAAAACGGACCTGGCAGAAGGAACTGAACCGTTCCAACGTGAAGCCGACCCTTCCCGACGCCGTGGCGGGCGACATAACGGCGGCCATGCCCTACCGGGCCATGCTGAACATTATCAACTTCATACAGGCAGTAGACCATGTAGTGCCCGGTTTTGCCGCGACAGAAACGCTGCTCTACTCGCCGGAGCTGAAGTTTTACAGCAACCGCGTTAAGATGGACACGGAGCTTGTGACCAATATTGACAGCCTGTTCTGCCTGGGAGACTCAAGCGGATGGACGCGCGGGCTGATGATGGCTTCCGTAATGGGCGTGCACATGGGCAGACTGCTCGCAAAGGCGGACAGGAACTGAACGGACTGCGCGGGATTTGGAACAAAGGCCGTGATAAGACGAAAAGCCTGCCGATTGACATATGCAATCGACAGGCTTTTGCTGCAGTGATTCGTTTTTCAGAACGGGATACGGACACAAGTTGCGCGCTGTATTGAAAATAGAGGGGAGCCTGCTGCCGGCAGGCTCCCCTTTTACACCGTTTCTATCCCTCTGTCCGGGTTACGGCGGTTTTGCTTTTGTGCCTGACGCGAGTGGACGCCAGAGAGAATAGACGCATCGCTCATATCTTATGTATCGCTATATCGCATGCGCGCTTTCGCATGCGCGTTTATAATTTGTAACCCGCCGGGAAAAATAGAAGGGGGTCGTCCCGACCCCCTTATGAGTATTTTCATTCGTTTTTTGTTTCGCCTATATAGCTGCTGTACTATATATGAAACGGAGACTTTTCCAAGGACTCTAAGCCGTTTGCTGGAAATGGGTTACGGCAACCGCTGCCGTGTGTGCCACGCTCGTTTCATAAACTCAAAACAAAATAACTACGTGAAAACGTTCCTCACCTTTCCAATATTTATTCATGCTCGAAGTTCATAAACTGTACAAGGGACCATACCTCTTTCATGAATTTTACCGGCTCCCCGCTTCTTTACGCGGGGGCTTGGTAAGGCTCTTTCAATACGCCCTTTAGCTGGGGTTCAACGATAGCCCACGTACAGGACTGGGCGTTTGAATTTCTCCTGCCGGGGCAAGATACAATTTCAAATTTCATATGAACCACCTCACTTTGATGACTTAGAGTTTTGTTCCTTTTCCTTATCTCCGCTTTTAGTATAGCAGAGGCTCCTCCTCCTGTCAAGACTTTTTTGTGAAAAAATTGTGAAAAATATTAATATGATTCATAGACATTTTGTAGGCTTGTTCATTTTGACTCCACACAAGAAAATACATCTGTTGATACTTGGTTTTAATTGCTCCCACATTTTCCGGAGTCATCCGGCGCACAGCGGCGGAGAGGAACCTGCCGGCCGGCGCGAGGGGGCGGAATAGAAAACTGCATTCCAGAGTTTTCTTAAAGCGGGTGCATTGGCCGCGCCCTGGATGTGCGCCGCAACCGCATAAAAAGAATCGGCGGCGGAGGCAAGGCGCGGCGGCGGAGGCAGGACGCGGCGGCAGGCGCAGGGCGCGGCGGCAGAGACAGGGCGCGCCGGGGAGACAGGGTGCGACGGCGGAAGCAGGGCGCGGCGGGAAAGGCAGGGCGCGGCGGCGAAGGCACGACGCGGGCGCAGGAC
>CAJLRT010000129.1 GCA_905209135.1 uncultured Eubacteriales bacterium | reverse complement strand
CCGATTCCTCCGGCAAGTATAATCACATCTGTCATTTTTCCCTCCATACACATATGCCGGGGGCGATGAACAGCGTGCCGCGCTCCTGCGCGTTGTACAGGCCGTAGGCGACGGCTTCGCCCGTTTCAAAGGCGATCAGCGAACCGTTGGCGCGCTGCGGCAGTTCGCCCGCATAGGGCATGTACGAATAAAAAATAGTGTTGAGAATGCCTTCGCCGTGGGTGTCGGTGAGAAAATCGCTGCGGTAGCCGAACAGACCGCGGGAGGGGATGAGGAATTCCAGCCGGACCCGGCTGCCCTGGGGCCGCATCTGCAGAAGTTCGCCCTTGCGCCGCCCCATTTTTTCCATGACGCTGCCGAGGTATGCCTCGGGCACGTCCAGAATCAGCTCTTCATAGGGTTCCTGGCGCTTGCCGTCCACCATTTTATAGAGAACTTTCGGCGTGCCGACCTGGAATTCATAGCCCTCTCTGCGCATGTTCTCGATCAGGATGGAGAGGTGGAGCTCGCCACGGCCCAGCACGCGGAAGGAATCCGCCGTTTCGCCGGGCTGGACGCGCAGCGCCACGTCGCGCAGCAGTTCGCGTTCCAGCCTGTCCTTAATATGCCGTGAGGTGAGGAATTTTCCGTCCTTGCCGGCAAAAGGGCTTGTGTTTACACCGAAAGTCATCTCCACCGTCGGCTCCGAAATATTGACAAAGGGCAGCGCTTCCACCTGCTGCGGGTCGCACAGGGTGTTGCCGATGTTGATATCGTCTATGCCGCTAACGCAGATAATATCGCCCGCGGCCGCCGATTCCACCTGAACGCGGCTCAGACCCTCGAACTGGTACAGCGTGGTGAGCTTGCCTTTGCGGCTGAGCGCGGGGTCGTGGTAGTCGCAGACGACCACTTCCTGCCCGCGGCGCACGGTGCCGCGCTCGATGCGCCCGACCCCGATCCGGCCGACGTAGTCGCTGTAGTCGATGGAGGATACAAGCACCTGAGAGGGCCCGTCCGGATCTCCCTCGGGCGGCGCGATATATTCCAGAATAATGTCGAACAGGGCGGACAGGTCTTTGCCGGGGCGGTCCTGGAACAGCGAGGCGGTGCCCTCCTTGCCCGAGCAGTAGACGATCGGGCTGTCGAGCTGTTCGTCGGTCGCGCCGAGGTCCAGCAGCAGTTCAAGCACTTCGTTGACCACTTCGTCCAGGCGTGCGTCCGGCCTGTCTATTTTGTTGATTACCACGATTACCCTGTGGTTGAGCTGCAGCGCGCGCTCGAGTACAAACCGCGTCTGCGGCATGGGCCCCTCAAAAGCGTCCACGAGCAGCAGCACGCCGTTGACCATTTTCAGAATGCGCTCCACCTCGCCGCCGAAATCGGCATGCCCCGGCGTATCGACGACGTTGATCTTGACGTCCTTGTACTGTACCGACGTGTTTTTTGCAAGTATGGTGATTCCCCGTTCGCGTTCAAGGTCGTTGGAGTCCATGACCCTGTCCGCCACGACCTGGTTATCGCGGAAAATACCGCTCTGCTTGAGCATTTCGTCGACAAGCGTCGTCTTCCCGTGGTCTACGTGAGCAATGATGGCTATATTGCGCAGATCTTCCCGTTTCAAATGATTCACCCCAAAAAAATGGACTGCCGTGCGGCAATCCTTGTAAAATCGCTATATAAGTATATACCAAAATTTCCGATTATGCAAATTTTTTCTAGCCGCGCGTGCACAAAAAAATCACCACGATCACACATAGCCAGACCGCCCCGAACAGGGGCATGCCCGTCGTAAAGGTGCGGTGCTTCGTTTTATGCCGGAAAATATACATGGCCAGGTGTATTCCGAATACGCCGCCGGCCATGGCCACGGCGAAGAGGAACTTTTCAGAAACGCGGTACTTGCGATGTATGGCCTGCATTTTATCATACCAGCAGATAAAGTATCCGAAAATATTGATTAGGATAAGATAAAGAATAAATATGGTCATAGGGAGCTCCTAATGGGAATTACTTTATATTTTATAACAGACGGAGCGCAAATGCAAGTGTGAATTGCCGGCGGCTTATCTCAGATACTTTGCCCGGAACATATGCAAGCCTTTTCCGTCTATATAAATGAGAACGCAATGATAAAAGAGCATGGGAGCTGAATGCGGCGTTCATTTTGCAGGGCGCCCGGAGCCGGGGCGAGATCCGGTCGCACATCGTGCGGCCGTTCCGAAAAAACAGAAAAACAGGATGCGGCGCGCGCCGCATCCCGTTATGTAGCAGGCAGTTTAAAGCTGCGTTTTCCACAGCCCATGCAGATTGCAGTATGCAAATACCGCGACAGGCTTATCGTCCACAACCTTGAAGTTGAGTTCCGGCGTTTCACCCGGCTTAAAGCCTTTGCGCTGACCGCCGCGTTCGGTTTCGACATATACCCACTGGATGTAATGGTCCTCGCTCATCGGATGGGCCGCGCTGCCGATTTTCACATTGATGTCCTCGCCGTTGACTGTGACGACGGGAAGGTGTTTTTCCGCGGACGCCTCAACCGTGTTGGGTTCCACTTCCTTCATTTTTTCGCCGCAGCAGATCATGGGCACCTGGCCGTCATAAATCAACCCGACGAAATTCCCACAGTGTTCACAGACGAAAAATTTTTGCACTCCAAACATTGCAAATACCTCCTTCATAGTATATAATAATTACGGGTTTTCAATCGCATTGGGCTCGGTGAGCGGTTTACACACCGAGCATTTCCATTAATGCCTGCTTTGTCTGCACGCCGATTTTCTTTTCAGCGAGCTTTCCGCCTTTGAAAATAAGGAGCGTGGGGATGGACATAATGCCAAACTGCGCTGCAAGCTCGGGCTGCTCGTCCACATTGATTTTCCCGATACCGGCTTTGCCGTCCAGTTCCTCCGCAAGTTCGTCGACAATGGGGGAGACCATTCTGCAGGGGCCGCACCAGGGCGCCCAGAAATCTATCAGAACCGGTTTGTTTGAATCGAGAACAAAGCTTTTGAAATTTTCATTGGTAATTTCGGTTACTGCCATTTTAATCCTCCTTTGTGCCTGTGCTTATATTTTCATTATAACTTATCCATTTTTTATGTCAATATAATCTTTACTAAAATAGGAAATTTTTTAATTCGGGAACGGGGCGACGCGCTCGTCTTCCTCCAGCAGCAGTTCGGCGGTTTTGTATACGTCTCCCGCGCCCATTGTCAGAATCAGCGAATTCGGCACGGCCGCTTCCTTCGCAGCCCGCGCCGCTTCGGCAAAACTGCTTGCGTAAACCGCGCCCTCTATCTGGCTTGCAAGGAGACGGGAGCTGACCTCTTTGTCCTCCAGTTCTCTCGCCGCATATATATCGCACAGAATCACGTTGTCCGCAAGGGAGAGCGCTTGCCGGAATTTCGGCATGAGCGCCTTGGTCCTCGAATAGGTGTGCGGTTGGAAAATCAGAATGATTTTATCATAATCCATATTCCTGGCCGCTTTCAGGGTGGCTTCAATTTCAGAAGGGTGGTGTGCGTAATCGTCAACTACCGTAAACAGCTCTGTGCGACCCTTGATTTCGAATCTCCGCTGCGCGCCTCGGAACTGGTGCAGTCCGCTGATCACGTTTTGCAGGCCGACCTTTAGCGTATGCGCGCAGGCCGCCGCCGCAACGGCGTTGCGGATGTTGTGCTCGCCCGGAACCTGCAGGGCAATTCCGCACAGCTTCTTGTTCTTATAGATCAGGTCAAAGCTGGCAAAGCCGTTTCTGTAATGGATATTGCTCGCATGGTAGTCGCCTTTGTACAGGCCGAACGTGACAACCTGCCCCTGGAATTTTTCCACGACTTTGCGGCAGTTCGCATCGTCCTGGTTGATAATTACGATCCCGTCTTTCGCCGTGTTCTCAAGAATGTATTTCTCAAATGTCGCGGTAATCTCATGCATATCTTTGTAAAAGTCAAGATGGTCCTCGTCTATATTCAGGATAATCGAGATTTTCGGATAGAACTTCAGGAACGACGCCGCGTATTCGTCGGATTCAAAAATAAAATACTTCTGCGTTCCCAGGTGGAAGTTGCTTTGAATCTGCGGCAGGTTGGCGCCGACCGTAATGGTCGGATCGAGGCCCGCGTCGAGCATGATGCAGGAGAGCATGGACGTCGTGGTCGATTTTCCGTGCGTGCCGGCGATTCCGATGGGGCAGGAAAACTGCCGCATCAGCGCGCCGAGCAGGTCCTTGCGCTCATAGCACTGCACGCCTCTGGCCCGCGCCGCCGTCAGCTCGGGGTTGTCGGCCCGGATAGCGGCGGTGTAAATCACCAGGTCCGCGTCCTGGATATTGTCCGGATGGTGGCCGTGAAACACGGTGACTCCGGCCTCTTCCAGCTTCCGGAACGAATCGGTGTTCATGTCCGAACCCGACACTTCATAGCCCCTGGAACGGAGAATCAGCGCAAGCGCGCTCATGCTGATGCCTCCAATTCCGATAAAATGTACTTTGTTCGCGCTCTGTATGCT
>CAJLRT010000128.1 GCA_905209135.1 uncultured Eubacteriales bacterium | reverse complement strand
CGGATGTGGCAAGGGAATGTCCCCAGCTGGGGACGCCCGCGCTGTCGCCGCCGCCGATGATGGAGACGGCCCCGGATTCGCCGACCGCTTTCGCAACGGCCTTGGTGCCCACGGCGAAGTTCGGGAACTCAAACACGCCCATGGGCCCGTTCCAGACCACGGTGCCCGCGCCCTGAATGTTCTCGGAGAACAGCTCTATGGTTTCGGGGCCGATGTCCATGCCCTCCCAGCCGTCCGGGATGGTGCCGGCCTTGACGGTTTGGCGGTTGCAGTCGTTGCTGAACGCGTCGCCCGCGACGTTGTCGAGCGGGAGGAGGAACTTCACGCCGCGGCTTTCGGCTTTTTTCATCATGTCGAGCGCAAGGGTGAGCTTGTCGTCCTCGCAGATGGAGCCGCCGATGCTTCCGCCCAGGGCTTTCTGGAAGGTGTAGGCCATGCCGCCGCCGATGATGAGCGCGTCCACCTTGTCGATCAGGTTGTTGATGACGCCGATTTTGTCCGATACTTTCGCGCCGCCGAGAATGGCGACAAAGGGGCGTTTCGGATTTTCCAGCGCGCCGCCCATCACGTCGATCTCCTTCTGGAGCAGGTAGCCGCAGACGGCGGGCAGGTATTTGGTAACGCCGGCGGTGGAGGCGTGGGCGCGGTGGCTTGTGCCGAACGCGTCGTTGACATAGATTTCGGCCATGGACGCGAGCTCGGCGGCGAAGCCGTCGTCGTTCTTCTCCTCCTGCTTGTGGAAGCGCAGGTTCTCAAGCAGCATGCACTGCCCGTCCTGCAGGTTCGCCGCAAGCGCCTTGGCGCTTTCGCCGATCACGTCGGCGGCGATGGGCACGTCAATGCCCAGCAGCTCGGACAGGCGCGCGGCCACCGGCTTTAAGGAGTATTTCATATTGAACTCGCCCTTCGGGCGGCCCAGATGCGAGCACAGGATGAGCTTTGCGCCCTGGCCCAGCAGGTATTTGATGGTGGGGAGGGATTCCACGATCCGCTTGTCGTCGGTGATGTTGCCATCCCCGTCCAGGGGCACGTTGAAGTCGCAGCGGGCAAGGACTTTTTTGCCCTTTACGTCGATATCCTCTATCGATTTTTTGTTCAGTGCCATACGATCACCTCTTCTTTCGTTATTTCAAGGTTTATTGTATCCGTATTTTTCCTTTTTTTCAAGGGAAACAGGCCCTGTTTATAAAAAAAAGCCGTTTGGCCTTAAAAAGACTTGAATTGTGGAAAACATATTGACACTTCCAGCCCGGTTTGTGTTATAATAGATTTGTGTTAGCAGAATATTCCAATTTTTTTGAAGGAGGATATGCAATGTTTGAGACGACGCGCCTTTTTTCCGATGCGTATATGCGCGAGGAGGAGGGCGGCCTTACCTTTGTATACCGGGGCGGCATGGTCAGCTATGTGGAGGCCCTGCGCGGCGGCAGCCTGCATGCGCTCGACTGGAACGGCGCCGGCTTTTCGCCGCACAGCACCACCATCCCGGCCATCCCGCAGGTGCGGCTGGGCGACTATGCCGACCGTTCGTTCGCCTTTAACCTTGTAGTGGACGGGCAGCGGCTGCACTCGCACTGGCGCTGCGACGGGTTCGACGTGGAGGAGCGCGGCAGCGGAATCGTGACGACCCTGAAACTTGTGCACGGCGTGCGCCCGGTCGAGGTTCTTGTCAAGACCCAGCTCGACGGCACCAGCGTCCTGACCCGCTGGCTGGAGATCACCAACGCCGGGGAGCGGGACGCGGCCGTTTCAGAGATTTCCGTCATGTCCGGCGCGCTGGGCACCACGCCGCGCTGGCGCAACCACCTGCGGGCCGACAGCGCCCTGTGGCGGCTCGGATACATGGAGGACCACCGCTGGGGCTATGAGGGTGACTTCCGCTGGCACGACGTGCGCAGCGGCGGCCAGTATATCACCTCCCGCTACGGCAGGGAGCGTTACAGGCATCCGATGTTCCTGCTCGAGAACCGGGCCACGGGCGAGACGTTTATCGGCCAGTTCGGGTATTCGGGCGGCTACAAGTTCGACTTTGACCTCGACGACTGCGGCGACAGCGCGCACCTGTGCTTTGCGGCGGGCGTCGCGGGCTACGCGCCCCTGCGCGTGCTCGCCCCCGGCGAGACGACGGTGACGCCGGCCATGCACATCGGCATGGTATACGGCGGGCTGGACCCGGCCGTCAACGAGATGAACCGGCACATCCGCCACAGCGTCATGACCTTCGGCCGCGGCGACGTGCGCATCGCGCCGATGGAGACGGGCATCGGCCCGGAGATGGACATGGGCACAAAGGAGATCCTCTCCCAGATCGACGCGGCGGCGGCCCGCGGCTCGGACGTGTTCTTCCTGGACGCGTCCTGGTACTGCCCGCCCGACAAGACGGAGAACGACTGGCTCTACTATGTGGGCGACTGGTTCCCGGAGACCGAGCGCTATGACATGACCATGGCCGAGATCCGCGATTACTGCAAGGGCAAAGGCCTCAAGTTCGGGCTCTGGATGGAGCCGGAGCGGCTGGGCCGGGATTCCCGGATCCTCAAGGAGCACCCGGAATACTGCACCTACGGCTACGACGACCAGATCAAGGGCGGCGTCGGCGGAGGCGGCGGCATGCTGGACGTGAGCCGCGAGGACGCCGCGGCCTGGATCGAGGGCCAGCTTATCAAGTTTGTGGACCACTACGGCCTGGACATGCTGCGCATCGACTACAACGTGGGCAACTGGTGCTCGCGCGCCTATGTGCCCCGCGGCGAGTATATGGAAAACAGCGAGTACCGCTACTATGAGAACTGGTACCGCATTCTCGACACCCTGCGCCGCACCTATCCCAAGCTCATTCTGGAAAACTGCGCGTCCGGCGGCGGCCGCACCGACCTGGGCATGCTCGCCCGCGTATCCCACACCTGGGCGACCGACTGGCAGCTCGCGCCGCGCTCGTTCATGATTACGAACGGCATGACCATGTGCATGCCGCCCGAATACCTCGACCGGCTCGCCGGCGGGCAGAACAACCACACTGTGGCCGAGTTCGACTTCCAGACGCGCCAGCTCCTGTTCGGCCGTCCCTCGGTCGGCCTGCTCAACCCCGACCTCATCTGCTGCGCAAACCCGCTGCAGAAGGACCGGGCGACCCACATTATCGAGCTGTATAACAACGTGGTCCGGCCCATGCACGCCACCGGCAGCAGGGTCTACCACCACACGCCCGACCTCGGCGGCAACGATCCGCAGGGCACCGGTATCCTGGAACTGACCTCGTCCGACGGCGGCAGCGCCATCCTCGGCGTGTTCCGCCTTTCCGACCCGGACGAGGCGCAGACGACCGTGCTGTTCCGCGGCCTGGACATTTCCAAGCGCTACCGCCTGACCATGGACAACAGCGGCGCGTCCGCCGTTATCAGCGGCTATAAGCTCATGAACAAGGGCGTGACGGTCAACCTGCCCGGCGCGCTTTCGAGCGAGCTGCTGATTGCCGTGGAAGAGGACTGACGCGCCCGCCCGCTTCCCGGGCCGGCCTTGTCAAAGCCGCGCGCTGCGCGCGGACATATAACAAATCTGAGGAGGAACTACCTATGGCACAGATGTATCCGCTTGGCGTACGCACCGACGGTTCGTACTACACGAGAATCGAGTGGGCCAGCCACACGGAATCCGACCCCATGCTCTGGGTTCTGAACGCGATTGACGACGATACCGAGCGCAACGGCGGCACCTGGGGCGCCAACACCTTCGGCCCGGCAAACGTCGTGCTCAGCTTCTTCGGCGAGGAGCAGACCGTGTCCAAAATCCGCATTTTCCGCAACGTAGGCATTACGGCGAGCGTGCTGGAAGAGCTGGCGCGGCAGATCAACGTCTATGTCAGCGACACCGACGAGCCCCGCAGCCTGCGCACCAAGGAGGACAAGATCGACGACGTGCCCTGGACCCTCGTGAAGGAAGTGCCCATCGAAAAAGCGGAGGGCTGGGTGGACGTAACGCTCGACAAGCCGGTGGCGGCCAGGTATGTGCGCTTCGAGCTTGTGGGCAACCGCTCCGACGTGATCGACTGGACGGAGATTTCCGAGCTCAAAATTTTCCCCTGAGAGGCGAAAGGGAACGGCGCGCGCCGTTCCCTTTTTTATGCCCGGGGGACGTATGCGCCGCCTGCTTTTTATAAACCCGCCGGCGCCGCAAAATAACTCTTGCATTTTCATAGCGTTCGCGCTACAATGCATAAAGAAAACACGAATATAACAGAAAAGAAGCGCATGAAAAGGCTATGGAACAAAACGCAAAACCCTCAAAAATGCAGAAATACCTGCGGCTGATCGCAAAAATCCACCTCACGCCGGCGCAGTCGATCGTGGCGGGCTTCGCCCTGATGATCCTCATCGGCGCGGTCCTGCTCGCCCTGCCCTTTGCCAGCCGCAGCGGCGAGAGCGTCGGCTTTCTTGACGCGCTGTTCACCGCGACGTCGGCAAACTGTGTGACGGGAGATCGGAAGAGCGTCGTGTAGGGAAAGCGTGTAGATCTCGGTGGTCGCCGTAT
>CAJLRT010000127.1 GCA_905209135.1 uncultured Eubacteriales bacterium | reverse complement strand
ATGCCCAGAACCCCCCACAGGTAGGGGACGCTGTACTGGCCCTGGGGGTCGTAGGGCAGGTCCTTGAACTTGTCGTCGATATTGGCGTAGTTGGGCAGTTTCTCGTAGTCGATTTTGGCGAGCATATCCTCGTTGATCATCCGCTCGATCATGTAATCGGAGGGGAAGATCACGTCGTACTCGGCGCTGCCGCCCTTGAGCAGGGCGTAGAGGGCCTCGTTTGTATCAAAATAGTCGTAAACGACCTTGATTCCGGTCTTGGCGGTAAATTCATCGTTGAGGCTCTCGTCCATGTACTCGCCCCAGTTGTAGACGTAGACGACGCGCTCATCCTTGCTCCCGCAGCCGGAGAGCAGGCCGGCGGCAAGAACCAGAACCAAAAGCAGTGCGGTAAACTTTTTCATCTTCTTTCTTCTCCTTGTTGTTTTTTGATATCGGCGCGGGACTGGCGCAGATTCACGATAATCAGCAGCACCAGCACCACGACAAACAGCAGTGTGGACAGGGCGTTGACCTTGGGCGTAACCTTGCGCCGCGTCATGGAATAGATGACGATGGGCAGGGTCTGGACGCCGGTGCCCTTTGTGAAATAGCTTATGATAAAGTCGTCGATCGACAGGGTGAACGACAGCAGCATGCCCGTGATAATCCCCGGCATAATCTCGGGCAGAACCACCTTGCGCAGCGCAAAGGCCGGGCGCGCGCCCAGGTCCAGCGCGGCCTCGTAGGTGCTGATGTTGAACTGCCTGAGCTTGGGCATGACCGAGAGGATCACATAGGGGATGTTGAAAGTGGTATGCGCAATGATGAGGGTGACGAGCCCGAACGGAATGCGCATGAGGCTGAACACGAGCATCATGGAGATGGCCGTCAGGATATCGGGGTTGAGCACGGGCAGGTACGTCACGTTCATAATGGCGGTGCGGACCGACTTGCGCATCCCGAAAATGCCGATGGCGGCGAGCGTGCCGAGCACGGTTGCGAGCACGGAAGAAACGACGGCGACGACCAGCGTGTTGTACAGCGCGTTCATGATCGAAGCGTCCTGGAACAGGTCTGCGTACCAGCGCAGGGACACGCCGGCAAACGCCGTCTGGCTGCTAGAGCTGTTGAAGGAAAATACAATGAGCACGAGAATGGGCGCGTACAGAAACAGGAATACGAACACCATCATCACGCGCTGGAATACTTTGCTCATCCCAAAATCCCCTCCTTCGTCTCCTCGTCCATTCCGCGCATGAAGAACAGGGAAATGAGGATAATGACCATGAGAATCAGGGAGATGGCCGAACCGACGCCCGGGTTATAGGTGTTGCCCAGAAACTGCATCTCGATATAGTCGCCGATGAGCATGAACATGCCGCCGCCGAGCATTTTGGAGATGATAAAAGTGCTGACCGCCGGAACGAACACCATGATAATGCCCGACATCACGCCCGGCATGGACAGGGGCAGCGTCACCTTCCGGAACACCTGGAACGGGTTTGCGCCCAGGTCCTCCGCCGCCTCGACCACATTGCGCTCGATCTTGATAAGGATCGAGTAAATGGGCAGGATCATAAAGGGCAGATAGTTGTAAACCATGCCGATCAGCACGGCGAACTGCGTGTTGATGATCTTGATCGTCGGCAGGCTCAGACTCTGCAGGAGCTGGTTGATCAGTCCGTTTGTGTCGATGAGCAGAATCAGCGAATAGGTGCGCAGCAGAAAGTTCATCCACATCGGCAGAATCAGCAGCATGAGCACAAGCCCCTGCCTGCGCCGGCGCATGCGCGAAAGGGTGTAGGCCACGGGATACCCGAGCAAAAGGCAGATGACCGACGAAAGCAGCGCCAGCCAGAACGAGCGCAGGAATATGCGCCCAAGATCCACGATGGAGCTGAAGTTGTCAAAGGTGAAGTTCCCGCTTGTATCCGTAAAGGCGAAAACGATCACCAGCGCCAGCGGCACGACGATGAACAGCACCATCCACACGAGATAGGGCGCGGCGGCCATACGGTTTTTCATTCCTCCGCCACCTCCTCCTGTATCTCCTGGATCAGGTCCGGAAGCTCGTCCTGCAGCTTGCGCATGACGTGGATGCCGTCCGGCGCAACCGAGAGCCCGACAGCCTGGCCCGGCTCCTGCGCCTTTGTGGAGCGGATCTGCCACTTGTAGCCGCCGCTGTCGACGGTGATGATATAGTGCATGCCCATAAACGTGACCAGCTCCACCACCCCGGTAATCATGCCCTGCGCGGGCGGGGTGATCTCCAGGTCCTCCGGGCGGATGACGACGTCTACGTTCTCGTTCTGCGCAAAGCCCTTGTCCACGCAGGCGAACTTGCGCCCGGAAAACTCCACCACGCCGTCCTCGATCATATACCCGTCGATAATGTTGCTCTCGCCGATAAAGTGGGCCACAAAGGCGTTCTGCGGCTCGTTGTAGATGTCGATGGGCGAACCGATCTGCTGGATTACGCCGCGGTTCATCACCACGATGGTGTCCGACAGCGTCAGCGCCTCCTCCTGGTCGTGCGTGACGTATATGAAGGTAATGCCCGTCTGCTTCTGGAT
The DNA here is from genome assembly GCA_905209135.1 of uncultured Eubacteriales bacterium. Lineage (GTDB taxonomy): Bacteria > Bacillota > Clostridia > Oscillospirales > UMGS1783 > UMGS1783. The sequence goes on along the minus strand of CAJLRT010000127.1, from coordinate 1,990 downwards.
GCGCTTGAGTTCGCCCTGCAGCTCCTTGCGCAGCTTGAGATCCAGCGCGCCGAGCGGCTCGTCGAGCAGCAGGACGCGGGGGGAGTTGACCAGCGCGCGGGCGATGGCGACGCGCTGCTGCTGGCCGCCGGAGAGCGAGCCCACATCCCGCTTCTCAAAGCCCTCGAGGCCGACCAGGCGCAGCATGTCTGACGCGGTCGCGTTGATCTTGTCGCGCGCCAGCTTTTTCAGCCGCAGCCCGAAAGCCACGTTTTCTATCACGTTCAAATGGGGGAACAGCGAGTACTTCTGGAAGACTGTGTTCACGTTCCGTTTATAGGGCGGCAGTTTGTTGATCTGCTGCCCGTCGAAATAGATCGCGCCCGTATCGGGCGTGACGAACCCGCCGATGATGCGCAGAGTCGTCGTCTTGCCGCAGCCCGAGGGCCCGAGCAGGGTGACAAACTCCTCGTCTTTGATCGACAGGCTCAAATCGCTTAAAATGATTTCATCGTCGTACGATTTGCTGATGTTCTCCAAACGGATGACTTCCAGATTTTCCAATGTCAGCTCCCTCCCGTTTTATCACGGTTTTATAAACCCCGGCGCGCCGGGTAGTGTTCCGGCTCCCTGCGCTGCAAAAAAATGCGCAAGCGAGAAAAGTGCCTGCCCAGGCACAGCCGGAGGGTCTTTACAGGCTGCCGGGCAAGCGTATCATTTTAACATTCATAAATATACGGGATAAAACGTGATTTGTCAAGAAAAATCGCAAATTTTCTTTGGAATCCCTTAAAAAAATTGGTTTAGCTTGAAAATAATCCGAATCCTTCTGCTTTTCTCTGTTTTCCGGTGGGATTTACCATTCCGCCCAAACGCCGCTGAAACGGCGGCCGCAGCGCGCTTTCAGCGCGCGCGCCCAGGCTTCCCGCGCCAGTGCCCGCGCGGCCTGCGCCGCGCCCGGCGGGACGCGCCGGCATGGGGCCTCCCGGCCCGGCCGCGTTGCGCTGCAGCCGCACTGCGCGCCGCGTCCGCGCTTCTTCTCCCCCGCGCCGAGCTCGGCCGCCCCGCCGCCGCACACCGCCGCATTGGCCCAATCCGCACCGCACCGGCCAAATAAAAGAGGAAATGATTTGTGTTAAATCAACAAAATATCTTTACTTATAATTATTAATTTAATATAATTAAGGGCGACAACACCCCCGCATCCCACAATTTGGCATGATGGGAGGAGATTCCCTTGTTTTAGCGGCCCAAAGCGCCTCTCAAGAGGCGCGGATAACGGCACGGACAAAACTGAAATGCAAAATAAAGGGGATAAAATAAGAAAGGGAATCTATTAAAAGGAATCAGTCTGCTGGTTATTTTCGTTCTGCTCATTTCGCAGGCCGGCGCGACGCCTCCGGCAGCGGAAGAGACTGCGCCCGCAGAAGAGACGACGGAGCTCGGCGTGCCCTACAGCGACATACCCGAGGGCCTGTCCCCACAGATGCTGGACGAAGCGGACTGCGTCGCCCGCCTGCGCGGGCTGGAAGAGGACACGAACACCGCCATATTCGCATAAACCGGGGGATGCTTCCTCTTCACAGATTACGCACACGGATAATCCCAACGATACCGGTGCAGGGTGGGGATTATTTATAAGCAATGGAACTACTTATTACGATCCGGGGCCGACGATATATTTCGCCGTAACGAAATGAGGCGATTGTATGAAGAAAACTATAAGTATACTGCTCATCGTGTCTTTCATATTAACGGTATCCGCCTGTAAGTCCGGCGTCGAAGGTGATAGCTCCAGTATAAACAGCCGTAGCTCTGATACGCAAAGCATGAACTCAGAAATTACGAGCACAATGGAATCCACCCCTGAAAAAGAGGTGGTCCCCATCATGGAGGCGGAGGAGGAGGATGTTCTCCAACTAGAAAACAGCGAGGAGTCCATTGAAGCGTTGAATAAAATTTTCAATGGTGGCGCAGGAAACATGAATTCATGGAGATCGGAAGAGCGTCG
>CAJLRT010000126.1 GCA_905209135.1 uncultured Eubacteriales bacterium | reverse complement strand
TTCAGGTATTCCTTTACCGCTTCCCCGCCCTCGTCAAACTTCGCTTTCAGCTCCGACGCCGTCTCCGTCGGGTTGTCCGCCAGCTTCTGGATGATGCTCATGTCCGCGTTCAGCATGGTAAACGCCATAAATCAGCCCTCATTTCACATAGTTTATAACACTCGCCCGGTAGCAGATACTGCCCAGCCCGAACCCGCGCGCGGAGGACAGGCGCAGCTTGAGCGTTTTCCAGTACTTCTCCCGCAGCGGGATGGCGACCACGTTGTCGCTGTCCGTTGAAAAGCTCAGCGCGCCGAAGTCCAGGCCGGCAAAGTCCAGGCCGCCCATATTGACCGACACGAGCGGCCGGCTCCCGACGCGGTCGGTGCTGACCGAGATGTCCACGCGCGAGTTGGGAATGGTCTTGAGCAGGACGGCAGCTCCCCGCCGGTGCGCCGTCTTTCTCGACGCAGTGTCCCCCGCCGTCTCCATGCGCGTCTCCCAGACGCTCTCAATCTCGCAGCCGTCGTCGCTCGTGCCGGAAAAACGGCACACCGCGCCCTGGTCCGTGCCGATATACAGCACGCCCCCGTACTCCTTGATATAGCAGGCCGGGCTGAACGCCCCGTCCTGCCGCGCGCCGATTCCGGTCCACAGGAACCACTCGTACTCATACGCGTCGCCCGTGCCGTAGCGCCCCCGGCTGTCGGCCAAAAACAGGCGGCCGCCGCACAGCAGGCACAGATAGCCGTCCCACTCCTCGAGCATGACGGAGGAAAGGTCCTCGCTCCGCAGCGCGCTGTCAACCACCGTGCTCCGGTGGCACAGAATCCGCTGGCCCGCCGTTACGTTCGGGTAGGAGATCCCCTCCAGCCCGAACGCCGAGAGATAGACCAGATCGTCGCGGAAGGAGATGGCCGCGCCGGGCGATACGTTGCCGACGCTGATGACGCTCTCCGACACCGGGTATACCCGGCCCAGCTCATAGTCCAGCGCGGGCGCATGGCTGAATACCGCCGGGGCGTGCTGGGCGGTGTTTTTCAGAACGATCAGGCTGCCGTCCTGCACGACGATGCTCGCCACCGGCGCGGACGCGTCGCCGTCCTGATAGTAGTTCACATCGGGGATATAGGCGGGGTTGTCGAGTTCGCTGTGCCAGAGCACGTTCGGATAGTCCGCGTTGCCGGTAAAGAACACGCGGCCGTCAAACGCGCAGGTCTGGGTGCAGCCCGCAATCCGGTCCGCATAGCCCGCCGCCGTCTTTGCAAAGGTAATGACGACGTTGTCGTCGCCGCCGCCGGGCGCGGCCGGCGCCGTGGGAAAGGTGACAACGCCCGTCTGCCTGTCGACCGCAAAGGCGGTCGTCGGTTCCCCGTCCACCTCCGCCGTGACCGCGCTGTCGTCGAGCCCGGCCGCGTCGAGATGGTATTCTTTACTCGCGCCGTCGCCCCGGAAGCTGTTTTTCCGCCGGCCGGTGAGCAGGTTGACGGCCTGGTAGGCAGTGCCGCCGCCCGCCGGCGTGCGCGCGATGGACGTGGTCGGCACATATCCCTCTACCGGCGCGCAGGACGTGCCGTCAAAGCAGAGGTAGGCCCGGCCGTCGTTGATGTACAGCCGGTCTCCGTGCAGAAAGCCGGACGAGCGCCGGGCCGCCATCTCGCACAGCGGACTGAGCGCGCCGGGCGCGGAGGGGAAACTGTCCCACAGATACAGGCCCGTCCCCGCGTGCACAAGAACCCTGGCCGCAGGCCCGTCCCCCCAGAAGTACATGCCGTAAATCCGGCCGCCGAAGCCGCCCAGCGTCTGGATGCCCGGCCGCGTCTCCACAAAGTTCGAGTACCCGTCCACGTATTTCTTGTACATGTTCTGCGCATACGAAGCGCGCTGCGGCGCGACGCTGCGCTGTTCGCTCGAAAGGTCCACGCCGCACAGGTCGGCGTAGCGCACCGTCACCCGCGCGGGGGGATCGGGCAGGGTAAACTTAGACATATTCCCACCCCGCATCCACCACACGCGCCGCGGCCGTGCCGGCGCGGCTGGCCAGAAGCTGGGCCTTTAGGTCCTCGTAGTCGTTCCGGTAGCGCACGGCCTTGCGCTCGTCCTCGTCCTGCCACAGGTAGAAGCTGGCCAGCAGCGGGATGAGCTCGGCCGCGTCCGCTTCAAATTCCAGCTCGTAGCCGTCCGGGGTCTGGTCGGTTACTCTGCGCGGCGCGCGCCGGAACCACACGTCCACCGGCCCCGACTGCCCGGGCTGCAGCAGCAGCGCATCGTCGTTGTCGAGCAGATAGTCCGCCGCCCGGCGCGGGTTCCTGAGCGCGACCGGGTAATGGTCGGCATAGCCGAGGAACACCGGCTCGCCGTCCTGCGCAGTCAGCGCGCGTATGTCGAAGCGCTGTTCCGCGCCGGTGTCCTCCAGGTCGATGACATAGTGGCCGAGCACCGGCCGGACAAACGCGGCGATGATGGTCATGGCCCGGTTGACGGCCTCGATGCAGGACTGCGGGTTTTCCGCATATGCGCCCGGCTGCTCATACCCCAGGTTGATGATTTCCGATTTGATTTCGCCCCATGTCTTGTACATAGCGCTCCTCCTTTACGGGGTCTGCGTGCGGGCGGGTGCCGCCCGCACGCGAAAGGCGTCAGGTATCAGGGGAGAATGGCGCAGGCAAGCTCGACGCCCGCCTCCGCCTCCACGAGGATACAGCCGGCGTTTTCGCCCGATACCTGCACGTATTTTCCGCTCTCCAGCGGCAGGATCCCGGCCGCTGTGGACGCGGGCACGCTGATCTCGAGGTCCGCGACTCCCTGCAGGGCGGTCCCGGCCTTGACGGTGAGCGTTTTTGCCGCCTCCGCCGTGTTGCGCACCAGCAGTACCATCCGGTCGTCCGCGCCGGTTTCCACGGCGGCGGAGGGGTTCGCCGCGGCAAAGGCCGCCGCGCTGAACGCGCTGCGCTTTGTGTTCACTTTGGTTATCTTAGCCATTTCAGTTCATCCTTTCTCCGTTTAGCGCCCTTATTCATGGGCCTTGACTACGTACAGCTCCTTGGGGCGAACCACTTTGGCGCCGTAGGTGTCCAGGCCCTTTACGGCGTCCTTGAACAGTTGTTCGGGCCGGTACGCCTCGGTCTCGTTGATCTGGCCGGCAAAGGCGATCGCCTTCTTGGTGCGGATCATCATGTAGTCGTCGGTCCCGTCGTTGTACAGGTTGGTGGAAATCTTCACCATGGCCGCGTTGTACATGCCGACAACCCCCTTGCGGATCAGCTCCACGTTGTCGGTGTAGAGCGCGGTCAGGCTGTCCTTGAACAGGTTGTAGAACCAGGGCGTGAGGGTAATGACGACCTCGTCGTTGATTTTTACGTCGTTGTTCCACAGCCAGACGAAGGCGTCGTCGAGCGCCGCTTTGGCGGCGGCGGCCGACGTAATCTGCAAAGACTCCGAGAAGCCGCCCGCGTCTGCCGCCAGCGAGGCGATGTACCGGTCGCGCTCCTGGGCAAGCCCCGCCGCGCTCTCGGCCATCAGCGCCTGCATGAGGCCCTCGACGCTCTGCGCCTTGTCCACGTCGTCCACGCCGAAATTGAAGAACTTGGCGCGGTCGATGTCGAGATAGACGGCCGTGTCGGGCACGTCCTCCGGCGCGCCGATGTTCTGGCCGGTGTAGTCGCCGATGGTGGGGCGCGCCACGCCCAGGATCTTGACGCGGCTGCCCTGCCTGGCCTCGCCCTCAAACTCCGTGTTGCAGTCCTCCTGCAAAACCGTTGCCTTTTCCAGTTCGCGCTGGATGTGTTTGCTCCACACAAGCGGCTTGAAATTGCTGTATGCCATATGCACTTACCTCCATTTTGTCATGGACCGCTGGACGATGTCCAGCAGCCTGGGATTGCTCTGGAAATCGTGCTCCGTGAGCCGGTCGACTTCCTCGGGCGAGTAGTAGTCCTTCTCCCGCGCCGACGCATTGTCAATCGCGCCGGGATCGGGCGGCGGGTCCTTGCGCACGCGGTTTTTCTGCATGGTGAAAATGTCGTACGCGGTCAGCGGATCGACATGTCCCGTCGCCATGATGCGCACGAACTGTTCGGGCAGGTCGGCCGCGCTCCTGGCCTGGAAGTCCGGATAGGCCTCCCGGATGCGCGCGATGTCCTCTTCAATCATCTTCTCGTCCCGCCAGCGGCGCAGGCCGTCCAGCTCCCGCAATACGGCCGCTTCCCGCGCGCGCCGCGCCTCGTCCGGCTCGTCCTGCCGCCGGAGCAGCGCGTCGTTTTCGCTTCGGAGCCGCTTTGCCTCTTTTTCCGCGGCCTCGCTGCGGCGGCGCAGCGCCGCAAAGGCCGCGTTCTCCTCCGGCGTCTGCCGGCCGGACTCGCCGCCGTCCGGCGCCCCGGCCGGAATGCCCGCCTGCGCGCCGGTCTCCTCCGGGGCGGACGACTGGGCCTGGGCCTCAACGTTCGGCCCCTGTGTGTCGTTTACCACATTTGTCTGTTCCATTCTCTTCACTCTCCATTTTTACGCGTTGGCTGCGCTCTGCGCCGAAACCGGCGCCGCTTCCGCTGCCGCCGCCGGATGGCCGCCTGCCGGCTCGCCCCCCG
>CAJLRT010000125.1 GCA_905209135.1 uncultured Eubacteriales bacterium | reverse complement strand
CCGATAGAGATAACCGACAGGACTGAAATTGAGGAATACACCGCGCAGAGCGACTATCAGAGCTGTGAATACGCGTTTACCAACCTGTTCATATGGCGGCAGCATTACCATACGTCTTTTGCTGTGCAGGACGGAGCGTTGTTTATCCGCAACTATTACAACGGCATGCATTATTACTTTTTCCCGGCCGGCGCAGGGGACAAGGCCGCCGCGATCCGGAAGATCATGGCGCATGCGGCGGACCATCCCTACCGTATCAGCCTGATGAGCGCGCAGCAGAAGCAAGTGATGGAAAGTCTGTTCCCTGGGCAATTTCTCTACACGCCGGAACGCGACGCGTATGAGTACATATACAATGCCGGCGACCTGATCGACCTTCCGGGCCGAAAATACCACGGCAAGCGCAACCATATCAGCAAATTTTACCGCGAGGTGGGGGACAGCACCCTGTTTGAACCCATCACCATGGAAAACGTTGTCGACTGTAAAAACGCCTATTTCAAATGGCTGGAGGGGCGCGACGGCGATTACCATGACGAGCGCATCTCGGTCAACGAAGCGCTCAATCACTTTGACGAATTGGGCCTGATCGGCGGACTGCTTCGCTGTCCGGACGGCGTATGCGCCTTTACCGCCGGCCGCCCGCTCAACAGCGATACTTTTGTAATACATATCGAAAAGGGCCTTGACGCGGCGGACGGCGTTTATTCTGTTATCAACAACCTGTTTGCCAAGTACGCCTGCGCCGGGTATTCGTATATCAACCGTGAGGACGATATCGGGATAGAGGGACTGCGCAAATCCAAGCTGTCCTATCATCCCGCGTATCTGATAGAGCGTTTTAGCGCAAAATGTGCGACGCAGGAGTAGAAATGCAACATTGCCATTACCGCATCCAGTTTGCCGAACCGAACCGCATACCGGAGTTGCGCCGGCTGTGGTCGGATATATTCGGGGACAGCGACGACTATACAGCGCTGTTTTTTTCTCGCGTGTACGCGCCTGGCCGCGCGCTTATAGCAACGGTGGACGAACAAGTCGCGGCCATGCTGTTCTTTCCCGCGCGGCGCATGGCCTTGCAGGGGAAACCCGTGCGCGTCGGCTATGTCTGCGGTGCGGCGACCCGGCCGGAATACCGGGGCCGCGGGATCATGGCGGCTATGCTGGCGGCAGCGCACAGGCATATGCAGCGCGCCGGAGACATTGGCGCGGTTTTAATTCCGGCGTCCGAATCCCTGTACGCCTATTATGCAAAATCAGGTTACCGGGAATACTTTTATCAGGATACGCGCGCGCTGCGCGCATGCGATACGCGAACGGCCGCCGCGCCCGCACTGCTTACGCCGCTGGATGCAGCGGCCCCGATCCTGCCTGTCTATAACGCCTTTGCCCGCGTCCGGCCGAACCTCGTGCTTCAGGATGCAGACAGTTACGCCCTTGTTTTGGAAGAATATACCGGCTACGGCCGTCTGTTCCTTTGGGATAAAGACAAGTATATTTTCTGCCGGCGCGCACAGGATCAGGTTGTTGTGGACGAATGCATAGCGGCCGCCCCGTTGACGGATACTGCGCTTTGCGGGCTGTATGCGGCGCTCCAGTCGGCGTTTTCCGGGATGTCCGGCCTGTCCATACATGCCCCGGTCGGCTTGCTGTCCCATGCGCGGCGCGTAAAAAACGGCATGCTGCGCCTGTTTTGCCCTGGCCAGGATGCGGACGGGTGTGGATACATGAACATGATGCTCAATTAGAAAGGAAGCGATAATATGGTCTATGTATTTTTTGCAGACGGATTCGAAGAAATCGAAGCGGTTACCATTGTGGATGTGCTGCGCCGCGGCGGGGTAGAGGTCGCCACGGTCGGGATCGGTTCCCGCAGTATTACGGGCACGCACGGCATGCGCATTGAAACCGATATCGCCGACACGGACGCGGCGGCCGACGGGGCGGAGATGATCGTGCTCCCCGGCGGGCAGCCGGGGACGGACAATCTGGGCGAGAGCGCGGTGGTGGCGCGGCTGATCGGCGAGTGCATGGCGGCGGGGAAATGGGTCGCCGCAATATGCGCCGCGCCGATGGTGCTGGGCCGCGCAGGCGTGCTGCAGGGGCGCAGGGCAGTCTGCTATCCCGGCTGTGAAGGCGCGCTTGCCGGCGCGCAGATCAGCGGCGACAATGTCGTAATGGACGGAAACGTCATCACCTCCAAAGGCCCCGGCACCGCTGCGGAGTTTGCGCTGACCCTGCTCGCAGCGCTCAAAGGCGAGTCTGCCGCGGCGGAAGTTGCAGCAGGTATGCTTCTCGCATGAATCTGGAAGAACAGAAAGCGGCGTTTCGCAAGCGCGCGCTGCGGCAGTCGCCGCCGGCGCCTGGGCTGCGTCCGGCAATGGACGCGGCTGTAGTGCGCGCTGTGAAGGCCTGTCCAGAATACGGCACGGCGGACGCCGTCGCGCTGTTCGCGCCCATCGGCTGCGAACCGGACATTTTCCCGCTGCTGTACGATGCGCTCGCGGCGGGGAAATCGGCGTGCTTTCCGCGCTGCAATACGCAGGGAACTGCGCTTGCATTCTATTCGGTGCAGGATGACGCGTCGTTTGTACGCGGCGCGTACGGAATCTTGGAACCAGACCCGCGGCGCGCCCGGCTTGTTGACGCCCGCAATATCCAATTCATGCTGGTTCCCGGCGTTGCCTTTGCCCCGGCAGGAATGCGGCTCGGCCGCGGCAAGGGCTATTATGACCGTGCTCTGGCGTGCTGCGGCGCGGTGCGCTGCGGCGTTGCCTATTCGCAGTATGTGTATCCATCCCTGCCCGCAGGGCCGCGGGACGCACGGATGGATCTTGTCATTACGGAACGGGGGGTGGCTTACCGTGCAGAAAAAAGTTAAATCCAATCTGGCGTGTTTGCTGGCGCTCGTCGTTTTCGCCCTGCTCACCGTATTCGAGTTTATAGGAGATACGCTGCTTCAGACTTCCCAGGAAAACAAATACTATATTCTGTTCGCGGTCCAGGTCGTCCTGTTTCTCGCGCCGGCGTTTGTCCTCATGCACGTTCAGAAAGCGAAACCCCGTGAGTTCCTGCGTTTGCGGACTTACCGCATGCGCTGGCTGCCGGCGACGATTTTCGGCGCAATGACGGCGACATTCGGAAGCGTGCTTCTGAATCTGCTGCTGATCAATCTGCCGCTGCCCGCCGCAATGCAGCCCGCGGTGACCGATGTCTTCAGCCAGGTGACGTCAGACCCTTTCGCGCCGTTTCTGGCCGTCGTCGTTGCGCCCGCGATTCTGGAAGAGCTGTTTGTGCACGGCGCTCTGCTGTCCACGCTGCAGCACAGGAGCATGTTTCGCGGCCTGCTGCTGACGTCGCTGATATTCGCCATGCTGCACTCGTCGCTCACAAACTTCCTCGGCCCGCTGTTCGCCGCATTTGTCTACGGTCTGCTGACGGTGACGTTCCAGTCCGTTTATCCCGCCATGATCGCGCATTTTCTGAATAATATGCTTGCGGGCAGCATTCTGCTGTTCGGACAGAAATTCGTAGAAATCGGGCTGGACAGGTATTTCGTCATCGTTGGCGTCGCAGTTTTCCTGCTCAGCGTGTTCCTGTTCCTGCTGTGCATAGAACCCTTTTACAGAAAGCTGCGGCCCACGGAGCCCATACGGGATACCGCACGGTATTTCCCCGTAGGAATGGTTATCTTTATTGTTGTATGGGTTGCAAAAAACGTTCTCAAGCTCTATAATGTATTATAGACAAAAAGTGTCCCGTACTGGCTGGTACGGGACAGGCGGTTCTTCGTTATTCGATATGGACTACATGTATTGCCGGGTAAAGGCGCTTTCTGTTATCTGCAGCCGCAGTTGTTGTTGCATCCGCAGTCGCAGTCGTTGTTGCAGGCCAGGAACCAGACAACTATGAGAATCAGAATAACCCAGAGCCAATCATTGTCTTGAAACAGATTACACATTGTTTATCACCTCATCTTTTATTCAATATTATCATATGCGATTCTCTATATTCGGTGACTGCGTTTTCAATCCGCTTATGTAAAAATATAAATAAACTCGAAAAAATCAAAGGGATCACAGAAAAGACGGACGTCTAAATAAAATTCGGGAGGGTATCTATGAACGGAGCATTGAAGGGGCTCATCGCATTTATCCTGATTATCGGACTGTTGGCAGGCGGAGTGTACATATACTACGCAACGGAGAAAAATGCGACTTTTCGGAAGGATGAGGTCGTGGATGTGGAGATCAAGCAGGGCTCGTCTGCTTCCACTATCGCGTCCGTTCTTGCCGAAAACGACGTAATCGGCAGTAAATACGTGTTTCGTTTCTATATTCGCGGCAAGGATATCGTGTTCCAGTACGGTACGTTTCATCTGAACAGGAAAATGAACTATGACGAGCTGATCGAACAGCTCACCACGCAGCAGGTAGTCCGTGAGACGACCGATATCACGATCAAGGAAGGCATGAACGCGGAGCAGATCATCTCCATGCTCGAAGAGCTCGGAATCGGGACGCGCGACGAGATTTTGTACGCGATCAATGAGGCTGAATACGATTTTGACTTTATCACGAG
>CAJLRT010000124.1 GCA_905209135.1 uncultured Eubacteriales bacterium | reverse complement strand
CACAGGCGCAGGCGCGGGCGCAGGGCGCGGGCGCAGGGCGCGGGCGCGGGCGCAGGCACAGGCGCGGGCACAGGCGCAGGCACTGGCACAGGCACAGGCGCGGGCGCGGGGCGCAGGCACGGGCACAGGCACAGGCGCGGGCGCAGGCACAGGCGCGGGGCGCAGGGCGCAGGCGCAGGCACGGGCACTGGCGCGGGCACGGGCACTGGCGCGGGGCGCAGGCACAGGGCGCTTTTGCGGGAGTATGCGCGGGGGCCTTTCGGAGGCAGGCGGGAAAAATTCAGTCGATCTCGTCGGGATAGAAGCCGGAATGGCCGAGAACGGGCAGGGCGTCAATGGCCGCCATATCCGCCGCATCCAGCGCGAAGTCGAACACCTGCGCGTTTTCCGCAATCCGCTCTTTTGTAACCGACTTCGGCAGCGGCAGCGTACCGTGCTGCAGGCACCAGCGCACGCACACCTGCGCCGGGGACTTGCCGTGCTTGTCCGCAACCGAGCGCAGCAGCGGATGGTCCAGCACAAGGCCGCGGCCGAGCGGGCTCCACGCCTCTACCTGTATGCCGTGTTCGCGGCAGTATTCGACCGCTTCAGGCTGCATGACGCCGGGGTGGAACTCGATCTGGTCGACCATGGGCGCGACCTGCGCGCAGGCGAGGATTGGCGCGATGTGGTGGGGCATGAAATTGCTCAGGCCTATGGCGCGCACCCGCCCGTCTTTATACAGCTTTTCCATCGCGCGCCAGGATTCCAGATTGCACTGCTCGCCGCTCATGCCGCCGCGCGGCCTGTTCGCGGGCCAGTGGATGAGATACAAATCCAGATAGTCCAGGCCGAGCTTTTTGAGCGAAAGGTCGAACGCGGCGAGCGTCCGTTCATAGCTGCGTTCCGTGTTCCAGAGCTTTGTTGTGATAAACAGCTCCTCGCGCGCCACGCCGCAGGCGCGGATCGCTTCGCCAACGCCCTCCTCGTTTCCGTAGATGGCGGCGGTGTCGATATGCCGGTACCCCGCCTCGACCGCCTGCACCACCGAGCGGACCGCCGTTTCACCGTCGGGCACCTGCCAGGTGCCGAAGCCGACGCAGGGAATCTGCACGCCGCCCTGCAGCGTATAGGTATCCGTCAGTTTTTCCATGAGTATCCCTCCTGTTTGTCGTCCTGCCGCGGCAGGGCCGCCGCGCGCGCATGACTGTTTCCATTATAGCGCGGCCGGGGCGCAAATGCAACGCGCGCCGGCGCGCGCAGGGACCGCGGGGACTCTGCCTAGCTGTGCTTGCGGCTCCAGAGCGCGGGCGAGAACAGCATGAGCAGCGGGAAAATTTCCAGCCGGCCGAACAGCATGCCGGCGGACAAAACGATCTTGGAAAGGACGCTGAAGCCCGCATAGCTGCTGAACGGACCCGCCACATCCAGGCCGGGACCGATGTTGTTGAGGCAGGCGAACACGGAGGACAGAGTCGTCTCAACCCCCAGCCCGTTCCAGCCGACAAGCAGGCAGGAGGACGCCAGGATGAACACATACGCCGTCATATACAGGCTCAGGCCGTGCAGCGTACGGTCTGAAACGGTTTTGCCGTCCATTTTCACAAGCGCAACGGCGCGCGGGTTGCGCAGCTTTTTCCCGCCCGCAAGCAGGGACTTTATCATCAGCACAAACCGCGAGACCTTGATGCCGCCGCCCGTGGACCCCGCGCACGCGCCTACGATCATAAGGATCATCAGCACCCAGCGCGAGAACTCCGGCCAGAGGCTGAAATCCACGGTGGCATAGCCCGTCGTCGTCATGATGGAGGAGACCTGGAAAGCCGAGTGCCGGATCGTCTCGGCCGCGCCGCCGTGCATCCCCCAGGTGTTGACCGCTATGAGCGCCGTCGCGCCGAGCAGGATGCCGACATACCAGCGCAGTTCCTCGCTTTTGAGCGCCTGCTTCGGCTTTTTCAGCAGAAACAGGTAATAGATGCTGAAATTCACGCCGAACAGGGCCATGAAGATGGTTACGACCCACTGGATATAGGGGCTGTAGCTCGCGATGCTGTCCGGCAGCACGGCAAAACCGCCGGTGCCGGCCGAGCCGAAGGTGATGCAGATATTGTCAAACAGCGGCATGCCGCCCAGCGCCAGAAGCAGTATCTGCAGCAGGGTCATGCCGATATAGATGGAGTAGAGAATTTTCGCCGTCTGATGCATGCGCGGCGTGAGCTTTTCCACTTCCGGGCCGGGGCTTTCGGCGCGCAGGAGGTGCACCGCCTGGCCGCTCCCGCCCCGCGCCATCGGCTGCAGCGCGAGCACGAACACGAGCACGCCCATCCCGCCCAGCCAGTGCGTAAAGCTGCGCCAGTAGAGCAGGCCCTTGGGGATGGCGAGCACGTCGGGAATAATGCTCGCGCCCGTCGTGGTGAAACCGGACACCGTTTCAAACCAGCAGTCCACAAAGCTGGGGATGGCGCCGCTGAAAAAAAAGGGCAGCGCGCCGAACAGCGAGATCACAACCCAGGTAAACGCAACGGTGAAAAAACCCTCGCGGGCGTAAAAATTCTTGTTTTTCGGCACGATCAGGGTTAGCAGCAGCACCCCCACGGCGGCGGTGAGCACGATCGTCATGGCAAGGCCGCGCATGGAATCGATCTCCTCATTGCCCAGCGAAATGAAAAACGCCGGGACCATGAGCGCCGCCTCCAGGCACAGGATCTTCCCAACCGTATTCAATATCATTTTATAGTTCATAAGCTATCTTTCCACCCTGGGCGGTTCGGCGAAGATGTCGTCGAGCCGCGTGAGCATTTTTTCCGCCTTTGTCACGATCACGACCGTGTCCCCGAACAGAAGCGCGTCGTCGCCGCGCGGTATGATGACGCGGCCCTGGCGGTTGATGCAGGCGACCAGGATATCCGGGCGCAGGCGCAGTGATTTGAGCGGCACGCCGGTACAGCGCACGTCGGGCGTGACGGCGAACTCCAGCGCGTCCACTTTTTCATTGACGATCCGGTGCAGGGTGAGCACCGAATCCTCCGAGGTGTTCTGCATGGCGCGCACATAGCGCACAATGTCGTGGCAGACGAGGTTTTTCGGGCTGACAACCGATTCAATGCCCATGCTACGGAATATCTTTTCATACTCCATCCGGTTGATTTTGGCGACGACCTTCCCCGCGCTTATCATGCCCGCGTACATGGCGATGACCATGTTCTCCTCGTCTATATTCGTCAGCGTCACAAGCGCGTTCGTCTGTTCCAGCCCCTCGCTCTGCAGGACTTCGGGCTGCGTGCCGTCCGCGTGGATGATATCGGCGTGCGGCAGGGCTTCGGCTAGCTCTTCACAGCGGGCGGCGTTCTGCTCGATAATCTTTACCGCGGTTCCGTCCTCCTGCAGCGCACGCGCCAGGTAAAAGGCGATCCGGCTGCCGCCGACGAGTATTACGCTGCGCACCTTGCGCTCGGCAAAGCCGAGCCTGCGCACAAACCCGACCAGATCCCGGGGCGCGCCCGTCGCGTTGATCGCGTCGCCTGGCCGGAGCTGGAACGCGCCGGTGGGGATGTACACCTCCCCGTCGCGCTCCACGCCGCAGATCAGCACCTTGGCGCCGCCGGAGAGCGCGGGCAGGTCGCGCAGGGCGCGGCCGCACAGGGGATTGCCCTCCGTGAGCCGGAGCTCGACGATTTCGACCCGGCCTTTGGCGAACGTCTCGCGCTTAATGGCGGCCGGGAAGCGGAGCAGGTTCAGAATCTCCATCGCGGCGGCGCGGTCGGGGTTGATGGTCATGCTCAGCCGCAGCTCCTCCTTGAGAAATACGAGCAGATCGGAGTATTCCGGGCTGCGCACGCGCGCTATTGTATGCTTTACGCCCAGCTTGCGGCCGAGCATGCAGCAGAGAACATTGACCTCGTCCGACGACGTAGCCGCAATGAGCAGCTCGGATTCGCCGACGCCCGCGTCCCGCTGCGCCTGCAGCGTCGCGCCGTTGCCGACCACGGCGCTCACGTCCGTGCGGTCGACAAGCTCCTTGAGCACGTCCGGGTCGCGGTCGATCATCACGATATCGTGGTCCTCCCTGGAAAGCTCGGCCGCCAATGTGGAACCGACCTTCCCGTCCCCCACGATTACGATTCGCATTTTTTGACAACTCCTTTATCATATCTTCATGCAAAGCAATTTGATTCTAGCATTATCCTTTCAAAAAGACAAGGGGCTAACGGCCAAAATCACGGGATTTTGCCAGTTTTGCATGCGCGTTTTATCAAGAAAGCGCCGCTGTGGAAAAAATATTGCCTTTGCGCACGGCGGCGTATATAATATATACATTATTATATATGTCTGCTGGTGAACGCATGTATATTGTATACGCCGCTGCGTCGGCCGTATTTGCCGGGCTGACTGCGGTTCTCGCCAAAATCGGCGTCAAGGAAATGGATTCCACCCTCGCTACGGCGGTGCGCACGGTCGTCGTCGCCGTATTTGCGTGGCTGATGGCATGGATTACCGGCGCGGCGCAGGGCCTGGCCGGCGTCAGCGCGCGCACCCTCGTCTTTCTCGTGCTGTCCGGGCTTGCGACCGGCGCTTCCTGGCTCTGCTTTTACCGCGCCCTGCAGCTC
>CAJLRT010000123.1 GCA_905209135.1 uncultured Eubacteriales bacterium | reverse complement strand
GGATTTGATGTTCGCATTGCCGTACCGGCCCGTCGAGCAGTCCGTCCAGCTCGGCCTGTGGGAGTCCTCTCTGGACAGGGCGCTCGCACTGGGGGCGGACCATATCTCGGCCTACTCGCTCAAACTGGAACCGGGCACGCCGCTGTACAGGCGCGCTGCTGCGTATGCATTTCCGGACGAGGAACTGGAGGAGCAGATGTACGCGGTCCTGTGCGATAAAATGCGCCGCGCCGGCCTGCGGCACTATGAGATTTCCAACTTCGCAAGGCCGGGCGCCGAATGCCGGCACAATCTCAAATACTGGACTGGAAAACCCTACCTGGGCCTGGGCCCCGCCGCGCACTCATATCTGCGGGGCAGGCGGACGGCGGCCGCGGCGGACACAGACGCCTATATCGCCGCCGGAACCGTTTTTGTGGAATGCGCGGAGATCGGTGCGGCCGAGCAGGCCTATGAGCATATTGTAACAGGCATTCGCCTGCGGCAGGGGATTGCATTTGACAGGCTGCGGGCGTATTACGATATAAAACAATTAAACGCTATGGCGTCCGAGCTGGAATCGAACGGCCTTGCGGAACGCACCCCGCGGGGACTCGCCCTGACAGAACGGGGATTTCAAGTCTCCAACGCGGTCATTGCGCTGCTTGACGGCGCAAGGCGCGGATGAGAATATGGAGGGAAGCGCATGAATCAGGTATTTAGAATCTATTCCGAGAAAAAGCCGCCGTACGCGGTCGCGGCGCAGTCGCTGGCCCAGGACCTGCGCCGGATTCTGGACGTGGAGACGGTGGAGCGTGTGCGTATCTTGTACCGGTACGACGTGTCCAATATCACGCCCGCCCAGTTTGAGGCCGCCGTACCGGTTATTTTTTCCGAGCCGCAGGTGGATACCGTCTGTAGGGAACTGCCCGCGACGGACGGCGCGATCGTGTTCGCGGTGGAGTACCTGCCCGGGCAGTACGACCAGCGCGCGGACTCGTGCGCCCAGTGCCTGCAGATGCTCGGCGGCGGCGACCGTCCGCTTGTCCGCACCGCACAGGTCTATTATCTCTACGGTTCGCTCACTTCGGACCAGCTTGCCCGGATCAAGAGCTATATTATCAATCCCGTCGAGAGCCGGGAGGCGACGCTGGATACCTACGAAACGCTGGAAACCAAATATGAAATCCCGTATACAGTGGAAACGGTAAGCGGCTTTACCGGACTGGATGAATCAGGCCTGCAGTCGATGCTGGACAGGCTTGGCCTTGCTATGGATCTGGACGATCTGAAGTTCCTGCAGGGGTATTTCAGGGATACGGAACGGCGCGACCCGACCATTACCGAAGTGCGCATGGTCGACACGTACTGGTCCGACCACTGCCGGCACACTACTTTTTCCACGGTGATCGAGCAGGTGGACATCGCCCCGGAATACATCCGGAAAACGTATGCGGAATATCTGGCCGCGCGCAAAAAGCTCAGCCGGGAAAATAAACCGCTGTGCCTGATGGATATAGCGACCATCGGGCAGCGCATCCTGAAAGAGCAGGGCATATTAAAGGATCTCGACGAGAGCGAGGAGATCAACGCCTGCTCCGTGCGCATGCCGGTCGAGGTAAACGGGCGCACGGAAGAATACCTGCTGATGTTCAAAAACGAGACGCACAACCATCCGACGGAAATCGAGCCGTTCGGCGGCGCGGCAACCTGTTTGGGCGGGGCGATCCGCGACCCGCTCTCCGGCCGTTCCTATGTGTATCAGGCCATGCGCGTAACCGGCAGCGCCGACCCGCGCACACCCATGCGTGACACCATCCCCGGCAAACTGCCCCAGCGCGCTATCACGACCCGCGCCGCGCACGGATACAGCTCCTACGGCAACCAGATCGGCCTTGCAACCGGTTTTGTTGAGGAGGTGTATCATCCCGGCTATGTGGCAAAACGCCTGGAAATCGGCGCTGTAGTCGGCGCTGCGCCCAGCGGACAGGTGGTCCGCAAACGCCCTGAACCGGGCGACGTGATCGTGCTGCTCGGCGGCCGCACCGGCCGTGACGGCTGCGGCGGAGCGACCGGCTCCTCAAAATCCCATACGCTGGATTCCCTGCAGGAGTGCGGCGCGGAAGTGCAGAAGGGCAATCCGCCCGAAGAGCGCAAGCTTCAGCGCCTGTTCCGCAACCCGGACGTCTCCCGGCTGATCAAGCGCTGCAACGACTTCGGTGCAGGCGGCGTATCGGTCGCCATCGGTGAACTTGCCGACGGTCTGGAAATTAATCTGGACGCCGTTCCCAAAAAATATGACGGACTCGACGGCACAGAGCTGGCCATCTCCGAGTCCCAGGAGCGCATGGCGGTTGTGCTCGCTCCCGCGGATGTGGACGCGTTCCGGGCCTGTGCCGGCCGTGAGAATATTGAGGCGACGGTCGTCGCCGTCGTTACCGACGATAACCGCCTGAAAATGCGCTGGAACGGAAATACCATTGTGGACGTGTCGCGAGATTTTCTCAACACAAACGGCGCGGTAAAATTTACCGGCGTCGCCGTGCCCGCAGTGGACCATACCGCACTCCGCCAGACAGTTACACCGGTGGCGGAGAACTTCGAGCAGACGATGTCCGCGCTCGTGCGCGATCTGAATGTCTGTTCCCAGAAAGGGCTTGTGGAGCGCTTTGACTCCACCATAGGCGCCGGCACTGTGCTCATGCCGTTTGGCGGCAAGTACCAGCTAACGCCGGTTCAGGCGATGGCTTCCACCATCCCGGTGCTGGCAGGGGACAGCGCGACCGCGTCCCTGATGGCCTATGGGTTCAATCCGTACGTCAGTTCGGTGTCGCCCTACCACGGCGCGGCGTACGCCGTAGTGGAATCGGTTGCAAAGCTCGTTGCGTCCGGCGGCGATCCGGAAAAAATATATCTGACCCTCCAGGAGTATTTCCCGCGTACAAAGGGCGACCCCAAACGCTGGGGACTTCCGTTTTCCGCCCTGCTCGGCGCATTGTCCGCCCAGCTGAACCTGGGCTATGCCGCCATTGGCGGCAAGGATTCCATGTCCGGAACCTTTGAGGACATTGACGTGCCGCCGACCCTCGTCTCTTTTGCAGTGAGCTACGCCCGGGTGGCGGACGTCATATCGCCGGAGTTTAAAAAAGCCGGCAGCAGCCTTTACTGGCTGCCCTGTCCCTATGACAGCGACGGGCTTCCGGACTATGCCGCGCTGCGCGGAAACCTGCGCACTGTCGCCGGCCTGATTCGCGGCGGGAAAATCCTGTCCTGTTATGCGCTTTCCAAAGGCGGCCTTGGC
This sequence comes from uncultured Eubacteriales bacterium, assembly GCA_905209135.1. Taxonomy (GTDB): domain Bacteria; phylum Bacillota; class Clostridia; order Oscillospirales; family UMGS1783; genus UMGS1783. The sequence continues at coordinate 1,372 of CAJLRT010000123.1, read as the reverse complement.
GAGGCTCTGTTTAAAATGGCGGTTGGCAACAAAATCGGCGCAGAGATAGACGGCGCCGTCGCGCAGGACGACCTGCTTCAGCAGAACTATGGCGGCTTCGTCTTTGAAGGGCCGCCGGAGGGAATGCCGGGCAAGCGTATCGGAAGAACCATTGCCGAACCGGAGCTGCGCCACGGCTGTCATGCCGTTAGGCTTGACGGACTTCTGCGCGCCTGGACGGACCCGCTGGAGCCGATTTTCCCCGTGCAGGCGGCCGCTGATGCGAGAGCCGTGCCCGCAGTGAGCAGTGAGAAGTCGTATGCGGCATGCCGCCCCAGAAGCGCCTGCGCATCCCCGCGCGTGCTGATTCCGGTATTTCCCGGCACCAATACTGAATATGACACAGCGCGCAAGTTTGAAGACGCCGGCGCCGTTGTGGAGACGCTGGTCGTGCGCAACCTGAGCGCCGCGGATATTGAAGATTCAATCCTCGCCGCGCAGCAGGCGATTGACCGCGCCAATATCGTCATGCTCCCGGGCGGTTTCTCCTGCGGCGACGAGCCGGAGGGGTCCGGCAAGTTCATTGCCGCTTTTCTGCGCAATCCCCGGCTTGCCGAGGCGGTAGAGCGGCTTCTTTATCAGCGGGACGGCCTCATGCTCGGCATCTGCAACGGTTTTCAGGCACTGATCAAGCTGGGCCTTGTGCCGTACGGACATATTCTGGATATGACCGCGGACATGCCGACCCTTACGTTCAACACCATCGGCAGGCACCAGAGTATGATGGTCGATACGCGTATCAGCAGCGTCCAGTCTCCGTGGCTGGCGGACAGCGCCGTGGGCGAAATTTACACCGTACCCATTTCGCATGGCGAGGGCCGCTTTGTCGCGAGCGACGCGGTTGTTGAACAGTTGATTCAAAACGGGCAGATCGCGACCCAGTATGTCGATAAATCCGGTGCGCCGACTATGGAAATGCCGTACAATCCGAACGGCTCCGTCTGCGCGGTGGAGGGGATTCTGAGCCCGGACGGCCGCGTGTTCGGAAAAATGGCGCACAATGAGCGCATCCGCAAAGGCGTAGCGAAGAATATAACGGGCCGGATGGATCACGATATATTCCGCGCCGGCGTCCGTTACTTTAAGTAGTGAAACGATATACTCATAGCGCCGGCGTGGACCTTTCCCGGCGCATGCAAACGACACGGGGCGGCTATGGCCGCCCCGTGTTTTGTAATATTAGTCCGTGTCGTCGCGCGCGTCGTCCCGGTGTCCGCCGCGCCTGGCCGTTCGCGCCGGCCGTGGCTGCTGCTGCGCGGGAACGCTTTTCCAGCCCCGGATATATCCCTCTTCCTTAAGCATTTTAATAAACATAATCGTAATCGGGAAGATG
>CAJLRT010000122.1 GCA_905209135.1 uncultured Eubacteriales bacterium | reverse complement strand
ATGTAGGAGAGGCAGAACTTCAGGTATTTGACAAGGGAGAGCGATTCCCGGAACGTGATGAAGCTGTTGAGCAGATAATTGACCGTAAGGGAGGTGACGTATCCCGCCACAAAGGCGAGGTTTGGGTCGAGCGCAAGCGAATAGAGGTAGGAAAACAGCACGCCGTTGAACGTGTTGACGACGCCGACGGCGCAGAAGAGAATGAATTTCTTTGTTAAAAACGTATTTCGGAATTTTTCCCAGAGCTTTTTCATTTCAAAACCCTCTCATCGCGGACTGCGCTCCGTTTCCGCCGGACGGCCGCGTTTTTTTGCGGGGACGCGCACGCACGCCTATATTTTGGCCGCGGCTGTCCATACTATGTATATCAAAGGTCGGAGGATAAGGACATGGACAAGAAAAAAAAGCGCACTGATCCCACTGCAACGGAACCGGCGTATAAGGGCCTGGCCCTTGCGGATGTGAAAAGCCGCAAAAAGAACACCAATATCTCGCTCCCGTCCGAACAGGCGGTGGAACAGGCGAAAGAATGGGTGGACGACGGTTCGCGGCTCTAAGGCAAGATACACGGGGACAGACCCGTGTATCTTTTCATATTCAGTCCATTACATAGTCCACAAGAGCGCGGCGCTCCACGACGCGGTCCAGTATATTCTTGATCGCCTGATGGGAGGGGTGGATGAGATACCGCTCCAGCGCCTCCATGTTCTTGAACACGCTGACAAGGGCCAGATCGTAGTCCCCGCGGACGGCGCGGCCGACCTCGAACTTGTCGATATCAAATATGATCTCGGGCAGCTCTTCCAGCTTCTCCCTGACAATGCGGATATTGTGCTCCTTGTTCTCTTCCTTGAATTTCCAAACTACGACATGTCTGATCATTTCCTCGTCCCTTTCTCATGTTCTTAAATCATTATACACCCTGCTGTCAACCCGTTCCACACTGCTCCGCAAGCGGCGTTACAAGCCGGCGGACAACGCCGATTCGCAGTGCGACCGGGAGGCGGGAAAAACGCGCATGTTACAAAAGCTGAAGCTGGCCCGCGTCCTCCTCCTTGAGGTATTTGCCTGCCGCGGGCAGGGTCTTGGCGCGGTAATGGTGCTCGTTTGCAAGGCTGCCCTTTTCATAAGGGACGGCGCTTTGCAGCGCGCACTTCTTGTTCAGGTTCATCACGATGGTGCCCTGGCCGCTGCGGCCCGATTTGAAGGGCATGAGCGCCGAATTTACGATCAGCGCGCGGCCGTTGGAGCTTTTGAGCAGGAAGTCCGCCTCGTCCGCAAAGGAGAAGATGGCCACCGGCGTCAGCTTGTCGCTGTAGGCGCCCTTGAGCTTTTTCCGGTTGGTCTTGGTATCGAAGGACGAAAGGTCGGTCTTGATGCCCTTGCCCTCGGCGTAGAACACGGCGAGTTTTTCCGAGTAGTCGTACGTGACGGCCATGTACAGGACCGACTCGCCCTCCTCCATGCCGAGCTTTGCGGGCAGGTAGTCGCCCATGGCGCTGGCCTTGGTGTCGTCGAACTCATAGGCATGGGCCTTGTACGCCTGGCACTTGTTTGTGAACACAATCAGCTCCGCCTTGTTCGTCGCCTCGCGCTCCAGCACAAGGCTGTCCCCCTCCTTGAGTTTATGCTCGCCGCTCATGCGCAGCGACTGGGGCGTGATCTTCTTGAAATAGCCGTCCCGGGTCAGGAACAGGGTGACGGGGTAATCCTCCACGTGCTGCTGCTCGACATACTCTTCGATCTCGTCTTCAAAAATGATATCCGAACGGCGGGGGCGGCCGTATTTCTTTGAGATTTCCGCGAGCTGGTCGATTATGATTTTGCTGAACTTCGCCTTGTCGGCCAGCGTCGCTTCGATTTCGCGGATCTCGGCGGCGAGCTGCTCGGTTTCGTCGACCTTGTTGAGAATATAGCGGCGGTTGAGGTTGCGCAGGCGGATATCGGCTATGAACTCGGCCTGCGGCTCGTCGATGCCGAAGCCGATCATGAGGTTGGGCACGACCTCGGCCTCTTCCTCGGTGCCGCGGATGATGGCGATGGCCTTGTCGATATCCAGCAGGATCTTCTCCAGGCCGCGCAGCAGGTGCAGGCGCTGTTTCTTGCGCGTCATGTCAAAGTACAGCCGGCGCTTGATGCATTCGGTGCGGAAGGCCAGCCATTCGTCCAGAATCTCGCGCACGCCCATCACCCGCGGCATGCCGCCGACAAGCACGTTGAAGTTGCAGCCGAAGGTGTCCTCCAGCGGCGTGAGCTTGTACAGCTTCTGCATCACCGTATCCGGGTCGACGCCGCGGCGCAGCTCCAGGCTGATCTTGAGGCCGTTGAGGTCGGTCAGGTCGCGCGCGTCCGCCACCTCTTTGAGCCGGCCGGCCTTGATGAGCTCGGCGATCTTGTCCATGATGTTCTCAATGGAGGTGGTGTAGGGAATTTCCAGTATATCTATGCTGTTTCGCTTCTTGTCGTATTCATATTTCGCGCGGATGCGGAAGGTGCCGCGCCCCGTCTCATAGATGCGCTCCATATCGCTGTGCGAAAACACGATGCTGCCGCCGGTGGAAAAGTCGGGCGCCTTGAGGGTAAGGGATACCCGGTGAGACGGGTTCTTGATCAGTTCAATGGCGGTATCGCAGACCTCGGAGAGGTTGAACGAGCAGATATTGCTCGCCATGCCGACCGCGATGCCCTGGTTTGCATTGACCAGGATATTCGGGAACGACACGGGAAGCAGCGTCGGCTCCTGCATGGTGCCGTCGTAATTGTCGACAAAGTCAATGGTGTCCTTGTCAATATCCGAAAACAGCTCCTGGCAGAACGGGTCGAGCTTGCACTCGGTATAGCGCGCGGCGGCGTAGGCCATATCGCGCGAATAGTGCTTGCCGAAATTGCCCTTGCTGTCCACGAACGGATAGAGCAGCGCGCCGTAGCCGCGTGAAAGGCGGACGAGCGTATCGTAGATCGCCTGGTCGCCGTGGGGGTTGAGGCGCATGGTCTGGCCCACGACATTGGCCGATTTTGTGCGCGCGCCGGTGAGCAGGCCCATCTTGTACATGGTGTAGAGCAGCTTGCGGTGCGACGGCTTGAAGCCGTCGATCTCCGGGATGGCGCGCGAGACGATCACGCTCATGGCATAGGGCATGTAGTTCTCGCGGAGCGTATCCGTGATTCCCTTGTCTGTATAAAGCTTCTGTTTTTCTTCCATAGTTCTCCCCTGGTTACGAAACGTCGATCAGATCAATGTACAGCGCGCCGTTCTCGCTGATATAGTCCTTGCGGCCCTGCAGGTTGTCGCCGAGCAGGACGTCGAACATCCGGGCCGTCGCCTCGGCGTCGTCCGGCGTGATGCGGATGAGCCGCCGCGTCTCGGGGTTCATGGTGGTTTCCCACATCATCTCCGGCTCGTTCTCGCCCAGCCCCTTGGAGCGCTGCAGCGTTATCTTCTGCCCCTCGAGCTGCGACAGCAGCGCCGTCTTCTCCTTGTCGTCGAACGCGAAATAGGTCTTGCCCCTGGCTGTGATCTCGTACAGCGGGGTCTCGGCGATATACACCTTGCCCGCCTCGATCAGCGAGGGCATGAGCCGGTAGAACATGGTGAGGATGAGCGTGCGGATCTGGAAGCCGTCCACGTCCGCGTCGGTGCAGATGATGACCTTGGTGTAGCGCAGCGCATCCATGTCAAAATAGGCCAGGTCCTTGTTCCCCTTGCTCTTGACCTCTACGCCGCAGCCGAGCACCTTGACAAGGTCCGTGATAATTTCGCTTTTGAAGATTTTGTCGTAATCGGTTTTCAGGCAGTTGAGAATTTTGCCGCGCACGGGCATAATGGCCTGGAACCTCGCGTCCCGGCCCAGCTTGCACGAGCCCAGCGCACTGTCGCCCTCGACGATGTACAGCTCGCGCTCCGAGGCTTTTTTGCTCTCGCAGTCGACAAACTTGGCGACCCGGCTGGTAACGTCGGTGCCGCCGGACAGCTTTTTGCGGATATTGATGCGCTCCTTCTCCGCGCGTTCGCGCGAGCGCTTGTTGATGAGCACCTGTTCGGCGATCTTGTCCGCCTCGGCCTTGTTCTCGATGAAATAAATCTCCAGGTTGCTGCGCAGCAGCTCGGTCATGGCCTCCTGGATGAACTTGTTCGTGATGGCCTTTTTGGTCTGGTTCTCATAGGAGGTCTGGGTGGAAAAGGAGTTGGTGATCAGCGCAAGGCAGTCCTGCACGTCGACAAACGAGATCTTGCTCTCGTTTTTGACGTATTTCCCCTGCTGTTTGAGATAGGCGTCGACGGCGTAGACAAAGGCGTTGCGGACCGCTTTCTCCGGCGAGCCGCCGTGTTCGAGGAAGCTGGAGTTGTGGTAGTATTCCAGCATCTGCACCCGGGCGGAAAACGCAAACGTAACCTGCATTTTCACCTTGTAGTCAGGCTTGTCCGCGCGGTCGCGGCCGCGCCGCTCCGCCGTCCAGTTCTGGATCTGGGTGATCGCGTCGTCGCCCACGATCTCGGCGAGATAGTCGACCGGGCCGTTTTCATAGCAGAATTCCTGCTCTGTGAACGATCCGTCCTGCTCCTGCCAGCGGAAGACGAAGTGGACGCCGGCGTTGACGATCGCCTGCTTTTTCAGCGTCGATCCGCGACTACATCGCCTTCCCGAAAAACAACAACGGCCGCGACATGAT
>CAJLRT010000121.1 GCA_905209135.1 uncultured Eubacteriales bacterium | reverse complement strand
GACCACCGAGATCTACACTCTTTCCCTACACGACGCTCTTCCGATCTATGTCATTCCCCGTCCGCATGACGACGTGGAACTCATTCTGCCCCAGAAATAAACAGCGGATAGCGTAAGCCCTCGGCGTGCCTGAGGGCTTTCTGCCGTTGCAATCCGGTCCTGCGTGCGGCCAGCGCCGCGGCAGGGCCGCAGCGGCGCTGTATACGGACGGCAATCCGCGCGCGGTGTATTCCGGGCCGTGTTCCGTCATGCAGCGCCGCCGCCCGCTTATTCTGAAATTATGGTGAAGTTATGGATGTATCGACTATTGGAAAGATCGTATCCGCCATCCTTTCCAAACTGACCGGCTATGGCTACAATTCCATACAGGACCGTCCCGTTCCGATCGGCGTTTCCAACCGGCATCTGCACCTGAGCCGCGCCGATATCGACACGCTGTTCGGGCCGGGCTATCAGCTCACCCCGATGAAGGACCTGTCCCAGACGGGGCAGTATGCCGCAAAGGAGACCGTTATGGTCGCGGGCCCCAAGGGCGCGTATGAAGCGGTGCGCATCCTCGGTCCGGAGCGCAGGCAGTCGCAGGTGGAGATTATGCGCAGCGACTGCTACAAGCTGGGTCTGCAGGCCCCGCTGCGCGAATCGGGCAAGGTCGCGGGCAGCGGCGGCGTAACCCTCGTCGGCCCCAAGGGCTCGGTCTGTCTGAAAGAGGGGCTGATTGTCGCGCGGCGGCACGTCCATATGCCGCCTGCGGACGCCGCGCACTATGGTTTGCAGGACGGGGAAATCGTCGCGCTCCGCTGCGGCGGCGAGCGCGGGATGGTGCTTGAGAACGTGATTGTGCGCGTCGATCCGTCCTTCGTGCTGGAAGCGCACCTGGATATGGACGAGGCCAACTGCGCCGACCTGAAAAACGGCGATCCGGCTTTCATCATCCGCGGTGCATTTCAGGATACGCCGGTCCGCACCGTGCAGCCTGCCGCCCCGGCCGCAGGCGAAGCGCCCAAAGCCGAACCGGCCGCGCCGCGGCGCACCGCCGTGACGCTTGTGACGGAGGACATTGTCAAGGCGGCGGCGCGTACCGGAGAGAGCATCTACGCAGCGAAGGGCGCTGTGATTACGCCGCTCGCAAAGGACGCCATACGGGAACTCGGCGTGGAAATCGAACGAGAATAAAGCATGGAGGAAGCAGCATGGCACAGGTAATTACGCAGATTGAGATGATGCGCTATCAGGGCGCGCCGCTCGCGGTGTTCCCGGAGGGAACCATCCTCACCCCGTCCGCCAAGGACTGGGCCAAGGAGCAGGGGATCGAGGTACGCATCGGCGGTTCTGATGCGGATACGGGACAGCAGTTTTTGGATCAGGTGGTCGGCTCTGTCATCCGGCAGTACCGCAGCTTGGGCAAAAGCATTGTGAAGGAAGAAGCCGCGGAGGCTGTGTGCCAGGTTCTGAGCAAGCTGGAGTGCACGGTTGAATAATTTCGTTGTGGGGTATTCAAAAAATGACGAATGATACGCAGGTAACCCCTCGGGATATTCCGTCCTGCGCCAAAGCGGCCGGCATCGTCGGCACGGGCGGCGCAGGCTTTCCCATGCATGTTAAAATACAGGCCAAGGCGGATTCTGTCATCGCCAACGGCGCGGAGTGCGAGCCCATTCTGGAGACGGACCGGCATTTCATGCTCCGCCATCCGGAAAAGGTGATCGCCGGCCTGCGCCTTGCCGTGGAGGCCACGGGCGCGGAGAAGGGCTACCTGGCCGTGAAGGCCAAGCACGCAGACCTCACTGCGATCTTCACTTCGCTGCTGAAAGACGAGCCGCGGCTGGAGCTGTTCCTGCTGGACAATTTTTATCCGGCGGGGGATGAGCATGTGCTCGTGCACGAGGTGACGGGCCGCGTCGTCCCGCAGGGAGGAATCCCGATCGACGTGGGCGCGGTGGTCAACAATGTGTTCACGCTCGCTCTGCTGGCGGATGCTGTACAGGACAAGCCCTTTACACACAAGTATGTCACGGTTACGGGCGAGGTCAACCGTCCCTGCGTCTGCGAGGCGCCGATCGGCGTGTCTATCGGCGAGCTGATCGAGACCTACGGGCACGGAATGAAAATTTCCGACTATAAAATAGTTCTGGGCGGCCCTATGATGGGGAAGATTACGGACGATCTCAGCACGCCGGTGGAAAAGACGACCGGCGGTATCATCGTAGTCCCGCCGGACCATCCCCTCGTCCTGCGCAAGACGAGCGACCTGAAGCATGACTTTTTGAAGGCGAAATCCGTCTGCTGCCAGTGCAATCTGTGCACCGACATGTGCCCGCGCAATCTTTTGGGCCACACCCTGTATCCGAGCCGGTCGATGCGCGTGCTGCCCTATCTGCAGGGGGACTTCCAAATGGAGAGCATCGCGCAGGCGGCGCTGTGCACCGACTGCGGCCTGTGCCAGGCCTTTGCGTGCAACATGAACCTCTCTCCCAACCGGATCAACAATTACTACAAGAAGATCATGGCGGAGCAGGGCTACCGGCCCGACGTAAAAGGCCGGAAAATGAACCCGGTCAGCGAATACGGCGCGCTGCGCCATGTGCCGACGCCCCGGCTCATCCAGCGCCTGGGCATCGCCGGGTACGACAGGCACCTGCCCTTTGACGATACGCCCATAAAGACGAAAAAGCTTGTTATACCGCTGAAAATGCACATCGGCGCGCCCTGCGAGCCGCTTGTACATACCGGCGACCTTGTGCTGCGCGGCCAGAAGATTGCGTGCGCGCCGGAGGGCGCGCTCGGCGTGGACCTGCACGCGCCGCTGGAGGGAATGGTGCGCGCCGTGGGCCGCACGATCGAGATCGAAGCCTTTGAGGGGGTGTAACAGATGATGAATGCCATAGGAGTAATTGAAAGTTCCAGCATAGCCAAGGGCTTTGAAATCTGCGACGCGATGGCCAAGGCCTCGCTCGTGACGATTCTGGAGGCGGCCCCCGTATGTCCGGGCAAGTACATGATTATTATCGGCGGACTTGTGGCCGACGTGGCCCATTCCGTGGAAACGGGTGTTGAGATTGCGGGCTCTCTTCAGATCGACCATCTGGTGATCCCGAACATCGACCCCCAGGTATTCGCGGCGATCAACCGCACAGGAGAGATCGGCCGTGTGGACGCGCTGGGCATTCTGGAGACCTATTCAGTCGCCGCCGGCATTTCCGTTGCCGACATTGCGGTAAAGGCCGCCGCGGTGGACTTAATTGAAGTCCGGCTTTCCCGCGGCATGGGCGGCAAGGCGTTTGTGCTGATGACCGGCACGGTGGCGGATGTGACGGCCGCTGTCGATGCGGCGAGCGAAACCGTCAGTACCGGCGGCCTGCTCGCGGCGAAAACCGTGATCCCGTCTCCGCACCCCGATATGATCAAATACCTCTATTGAAAATAAGACGCATATAGCATATAATAAGGGCGGGCAAGAACAGAATTTCTTGCCCGCCCGTTTCTTTTGGAACGGCGGTTTGTCAGCCGAGCCCAAACGCGCTTAGAATAAAGGCATGGTAGGCCCGCGCCGTTTCCTCCGGCATCTGGCAGTGCTTCATGCCGGGTACTTCGACATACGTCACGTCGCCATGTGTTTTCCGGAGCTCTGCGACGAACCTGTCGGAGTGCATATTCTTGTTGACGTCCGCATCCGCCTCCCCGTGGACGATGTAATAGGGGATATGCGGCATGCGTTCGGCCTGGTGCAGGGGTGAACGCGCCTGCATCGCCTGCTGGAGGGTGCCCGGCATGTGCCGGAACGCCGTGAACATGGTGCGCGGAAGATCGGGGCGTTCCGTGCTGTGGTACGGCAGGTCGCAGACAGGGCAGTCGGCGGCGCAGGCGGCCGGCGTTTTTTTGGCGTACAGGGAATAGATGAGCGCGGCGTGCCCGCCCATGCTCCCGCCGCTGGCGACGACCGGGACGCCGTCCACAAGTCCGTACTTTTCCATTACGGCCGCGACGACGCGGTCCGTCAGCTCGACGGCGGTGTCGTTCATCCAGCCCCAGGGCCCTGAATAGGGAGATACCCTGACAATGCCGCGCTCGGCGTAGAATACGTCGTACCGGTCGGGCTGGTCGGGCATGCCGGCGTAGCCCAGCCCGTAGAAGTTGAGCAGGATTCCGCGTACCGGCTTTTTGCAGATTTCGTCATAAATGGCGGCGAACTGAGGGAGCGTCGAGGGTTTAATATCCGTTTCGTACATGGCAAACCTCTTTTCTGTTGATAGTGTCAGTCTACCATGGTTCGCCCCTGAAAGCAAGGAGACTTTTATGCGTAAAATAATAATAGCGCCCGATTCGTTCAAGGGCACTCTGTCTTCCATACAGGCCTGCCAGGCAATCCGGGCCGCGGCGCTGGAGGTGTTCCCCGCGTGCGCGGCGCTTTCCGTCCCCATTGCGGACGGGGGCGAGGGCAGCGTGGACTGCATGCTGGCGGCGGCCGGCGGGCAGAAGCGGTTCTGTACGGTGTCCGGCCCATTGTTTGCGCCGGTCCGTGCATATTACGGACGCCTGGACAGCGGCGCGGCGGTGGTGGAGACGGCGGCCTGCGCGGGACTGCCGCTGGTGCAGGCGCCGAACCCCCTGTATACGACGACCTACGGCGTGGGCGAACTGGTCCTTGCCGCGGCGGGCAGCGGGGCGGAGCGGATTATCGTCGGCCTCGGCGGCAGCGCGACCA
>CAJLRT010000120.1 GCA_905209135.1 uncultured Eubacteriales bacterium | reverse complement strand
TTTGCAAAAGTACACCTTAAAAAATGAATACCTATAACTTCAAAAACACAAAAAATCAGCGCCTCCACATTGGGAAGCGCCGCCCACAATGGCCCGCCCGACGAAAGATTCGGAGTTTCACCAGGCGGCTAAGCCGTTTATTCTGTTCTCCGATTTTCCTCTCTGCGCTGAACCCATCAGCGTCCCGGACTCACTTTCAGCATGACGGCAATGGACCACAAAAAGAAAGGGCAAGCTTTTTTGCTTGCCCTCTGCTTTCCCTTTTGCCGGTTTCCCTCTCTAAAACTTTTTTTTGTGCCGGAGGGATATATGCGGCGGTTCGCATGCCTTTTTATACAAGCGTATTGAACAGCAGGGTGATCGCGGCATGCACCGTGACCCGCCGCGTCGATACGACGCAGGAGCCGCTGCAGCAGGTTCCGCTGCAGCAGGAACAGCCGGAAACGGCGACGCTCGTCACCTCCGGCAGGGATTCCACGTTCACGCTGACCTGGTCCGCACGGAAGCGGAAACTGTCGCAGTCGTAGTTGCACGGCAGGAAAAACAGCGCGGAAAGCGGGAGCGTCGCGAGTTTGCGCACGCCGCAGGTTGTAAGATAGGTAATACGCGCTTCATATTCCACGGAAGCCGCGTTTCGGTTTACAACGGTAAATATCTTTAACCCTTTTCTCACCAGCGAGACGTCGGTGACGGCGCCGAGGTTTTCCAGGTCGGCCTCGGCCGACGCGCACTGCGTGCGCGTGTTTTCCGTCTGTTCGCTCGGGCAGTTTTCGTAGGCCGCCCTGTATTCATTCTCATACAGGTTTTCCGCACAGCCGCCGGCAGGGTTTACCGCATTGTTATCGGAACAATTACAGCTCATAGGATGATATCCTCCTTCGTTTGTTTCTTTGCCCCCTATGCTCATTATATTCCGAAATGCAAAACGTTCCCTTTATGCACATTTCACGGCGCGCACGGGGACGCGGCGTACATCTGAGGATTTTTACAAGTATTTAATACTAACCGCGCATCCCCCGTTCATATAATCTTGAACGGGGGATGCGCGCCGTCTCGATCCCTTTCGAATTCATGCGGCGTGCACGCATTGGAATGAAACGTGTAAAAAAGCTGATTCTCAATACGATCGTCCTGACTGTATCGGCCCTGGTCGTACGCACGATAGGCCTCGCGTTCAACGCCTATATCACGGGCAAGGTCGGCGCCGCCGGCATGGGCCTGTTCGGCCTGATTATGACCGTTTACAGCCTTGGCATTACCTTTGCCTCATCCGGAATACGCACTGCCACAACCCGCCTGATTGTGAGCGAGGATGCGCGCGGCGGCAGGGGCAACCGCGCCGTGATGCGCAGGTGCATTGCGTTCGCCCTGTTCGTCAGCGTTTCGGTTTGCGCGCTCTTGTTCGTAACAGCGCCCTTTGTGGGCCGGGTCTGGATTGACGACGTGCGGACTGTAAACGCGCTGCGCATACTCGCGTTCAGCCTGCCCTTTATCGCCGTTTCCGCCACCCTTTCCGGATACTTCCTGACGAAGGGGAGTTCCGTCAAGATGGCGAGCATTCAGATGGTGGAGCTGGTTGTGCGCATTGTGATATGCGTTGCGCTGCTGACGATGTATATCGACCGGGGGATCGAATACGCCTGCGCGGCCATCGCCATAGGCTCCACCGTTTCCGAACTCTGCTCCTGCCTGCTCGCCTGGGCGCTGTGCAGCGGAGAAATGCGGCGGAAAAGCAGCGAAAAACCCGTGACGGAACGCATATTTTCCAAGGTGGTACGCATTGCCGTGCCCGAGGCGTTCGGCGCGTGGATCAAGTCCATTCTGATTACCATTGAACACGTCCTCATCCCCAGCGGACTGAAGAAATCCGGCTCGTCCGCCGACGCCGCACTCGCCTCCTACGGGCTTGTTTCCCAGATGGCGTTCCCCCTGCTGCTATACCCCTCCTGCATTCTCACGTCGCTGTCCACCCTGCTCATCCCGGAAATTGCGCGCAGCCATACCCTGGGCAACCATAAGCATATCCGGTACATGGCGGTAAAAACCCTGCGGCTCGCGCTGATTTTCTCCTTTGGCGTTGCCGGCCTGTTCTGTTTTTTCAGCGAGCCGCTTGCGCTGGCTGTATACGGGAACACGGACACCGCCGTCTATCTGCGTCTGTTTGCGCCGCTGATCCCGGTGATGTATATTGACATGACCGTCGACGGAATCCTCAAGGGCCTGGACCAGCAGGTGCGCGTTATGCGCATCAGTATCCTGGACGCGGCCCTGTCCGCGCTGCTGGTGTGGATTCTGGTTCCCAGGTATGCGCTGGCCGGATACCTGATTACCATATTCGCCGGGGAAATCGTGAATTTCTACCTGAGCCTGCGCGCCCTGCTCCGGATTGCCGACGTACGCCTGCACATCATGCGCGACGTGGCGCTGCCCATCCTCTGTATATGCGCCGCGACGCTGCCGCTGGGCATACTGTTCCGGTACACCGGCGGCGGCGCCGCCATGATCTTCGTATTTGCCGCTGCCGCCATGGCCCTGTATTACGTACAGCTACGCATGACGAGCTGTATTGACAAGGAGGACGCCAGGTGGTTCCGCTCCATTTTCAAGTCGGGCTGAGCGGGGCCGCAGACGGACGGAAAGACACAGGGAGGGCCGGCATATATGCCGGCCCTCCCTGTGTTGCGGCAATGAACGCAGGCGTTATCCGCGCTGCGCGCAGTAGACGATATGGGGCATATCGACGCCGTAATAGTGTTTCACAAACTGATGTACGGGCAGCATGCCGTTGCGCATTGCCACTTTCTGCGAGGCGATGTTCGTATCGCGGATAATCGAATATACGCGCTGGGCGCCGAGGGTATCGAACGCGTACTGTTTCAGCGCGCGCGCCGCTTCGGTCGCGTACCCCTGGTGCCAGTACGCGCGCCGGAACAGGTAGCCGATTTCCAGCACCTGCTCGCCGTCGCAGTCCTGCATGGTCAGGCCCGCCTGGCCGATAAACTCGCCCGTATCCTTATGCAGAACGGCCCACAGGCCGAACCCGTATTCCCGGTAGCGCGCAAGCTGCCGGTCCAGCCATTCCCGGACCTCCTCATCCGAAAAGGCGTGTTCATAGGCGTACATGGCCTGCGGGTCCTGCAGGATGGTGCAGAGGTTGTCAAAGTCGTCTTCAGTGAGGCGGCGGAACCGAAGCCGCGGGGTTTCCAGAATCATAGAGCATTCTCCTTTACAAAAGGGCGACGGCAAAATAAGCGCCGGTGACTTTAAAAAAAGCCGCCGCAAGGATTATAAATTTTGATTGGCAGGTGATGGGGTTGAACCCTTGCAGACCGAACAAGGCTGGCAACAAACCGGAGCGTTGTGAGCACGCTTGCAAGCGAACAGTGAACGCAGGAACGGCGTGGCCTTTTTTAGAAGCGAAGGAGTAATTGGGGATGGGCGTACGGCCTATTTGGGGCCTATGGCAAAAAATAAGCCGTAGCAAAGCGGACTTTGCTCCGACATGTAGGTGCCCCTCCCCAAAAGCGGACCAGTGATAACCGAGGAATTTTATTATATTTATATCGACTGACAGTACTCTCGAATTCTATTGTTTCGCTTATTAACAAATTCCAATTCTTTTGTAATCCAATCTAAATACTCAGATACTGTTTTCGGAAATGGATATTTTTCAAATTCTCCACTTCCAATCCAAAATACAACAGAATCATAGTCTTCAGATACACAATCTTGCAAGAAAAAATAGTCAACATAACCCCTAAAATCGATAAATAAATCAAAAAATGATTTATTCTTGTGTAACACAGTGTACAATGGGCTTGTTTCTCCTATGTAATATCGCCTAATACATTCCAATGTTAAATCCCATCGATCACAAATATATTGATTGCAACCTCTTGTTTGATTTATGCCTCCTTTATATTTAGGAAAAATAATTTCGCCACCAACAGTATATGATTTCTTAATATATGATTCCATATACGCTTGCCAATTTGGCATTGAGTTCGCCACTTGTTCTATCATATAACGATATTTTTTATATCTGAAACTAACAATAATAGAATCGCTACCAAATTTAAAATCATCCCACACCAAATACTCCGAATTTGTCCCAATTTTCAAACACATTCTTTTTCCGTTAGGTAATATTCTGCTATATAAGACTTTGTGATATAATTTCATAGTCTTACTTGCTGAATCAGGGTCATTATTAAATTTCCCAAAAACCAAATCATCTTCCCAAAAACCATCCCAATAGCGAGGGGTATCCGAAGTGAAATCAAAATTAATATCAATATCTCTGAAAGAAATACCTTCCAACATGCTCACCTCTTGTAACAATTATACCACGGCACAGGGCAATGTTCAAGGTGGAGTAAAATGAATGCATAATAACGCACTGTGAAATCCTCATAAATGCAAATGAAATTAAACCCGTCTCCTGCCCTGCGCAGAGGATTTTATTTGACGCAAGGCAGATTTCACCCCGCTGTAAGGACGAATTTATTTGAAAAAAGACGGTTCCTAAGAACCGTCTTTTTTCTGGAGGCGCCACCCGGATTTGAACCGGGGCATAGAGATTTTGCAGACCTCTGCCTTACCACTTGGCTATGGCGCCGAACGCATTGGATAAAACTGCGCTCACAGTTTAATTCCGTGAGCGCCGTTTTACATCCTGGAGCGGATTACGAGGCTCGAACTCGCTACCTCCACCTTGGCAAGGTGGCGC
>CAJLRT010000119.1 GCA_905209135.1 uncultured Eubacteriales bacterium | reverse complement strand
GCACTCTCTTTCCCGAGCCGGTGACCTGGAAGGGCTGGTGGGATGACGAGGACAATGGCAAAAGTGAAAAAGCCCGAGACGATCAACTACAGAACCCTGAAGCCGGAACGCGACGGCCTGTTCTGCGAACGCATTTTCGGCCCGACCAAGGACTGGGAATGCCACTGCGGCAAGTACAAGAAGATCCGCTACAAGGGCAAGATCTGCGAGCGCTGCGGCGTGGAGATCACCATGGCCAAGGTGCGCCGCGAGCGCATGGGCCATATCGAGCTTGCCGCGCCCGTTTCGCACATCTGGTATTTCAAGGGCATCCCGTCCCGCATGGGGCTGGTGCTCGACATATCGCCCCGTATTCTGGAACGCGTGCTCTACTTCTCGGCCTATATCGTGACCGATGTGAGCGACGATATCACAGAGATCCAGAAGGGCCAGGTGCTCACCGAGAAGGAGTACCAGGATTACAAGGAAAAATATGAGGACGATTTCCACGCCGGCATGGGTGCGGAAACCATTAAAAAGCTGCTGGAAGAGATCAACCTGGAAGAGCTGTCCGCGCAGCTTCGCGAGGACTTGGAAAACGCAACAGGCCAGAAGCGCGCCCGCATTCTCAAGCGTCTGGAAGTCGTGGAGGCGCTGCGCATTTCCGGCAACCGCCCCGAATGGATGATTCTGGAGGCGCTGCCTGTCATCCCGCCTGACATCCGGCCCATGGTCCAGCTCGACGGCGGCCGGTTCGCGACCTCCGACCTCAACGACCTGTACCGCCGCGTCATCAACCGCAACAACCGCTTAAAGCGGCTGCTGGAGCTGTCCGCGCCCGACATTATCGTAAAGAACGAGAAGCGGATGCTGCAGGAGGCCGTCGACGCGCTGATCGACAACGGCCGCCGCGGCCGCGCTGTCAGCGGCCCGAACAACCGTCCGCTCAAGTCGCTGTCCGACATGCTCAAGGGCAAGCAGGGCCGGTTCCGCCAGAACCTGCTCGGCAAGCGCGTCGACTATTCCGGCCGTTCGGTTATCGTGGTCGGCCCCGAGCTCAAGCTGCACCAGTGCGGCCTGCCGAAAGAGATGGCGCTGGAGCTGTTCAAGCCCTTTGTTATGAAAAAGCTTGTGGAGATGGACGTCTCCAAGAATATCAAAAACGCCAAGAAGATGGTCGAGCGCGCGAACGACTGCGTCTGGGACGCGCTGGAAACGGTGATCCGCGAGCATCCCATCCTGCTCAACCGCGCCCCGACCCTGCACCGTCTGGGTATCCAGGCGTTTGAGCCGGTCCTCGTCGAGGGCCGCGCGCTCAAGCTCCATCCGCTGGTCTGCACGGCGTACAACGCCGACTTTGACGGCGACCAGATGGCCGTGCACGTACCCCTGTCCACCGAGGCGCAGGCCGAGGCGCGGTTCCTGATGCTCTCCGCAAACAATCTGCTCAAGCCCCAGGACGGCAAGCCTGTTACGGTGCCGACCCAGGACATGGTGCTGGGGTCGTATTACCTGACCCTGGTCAATCCCGATGCCAAGGGCGCGGGCAGCATTTTCTCCTGCATCAACGAGGCCATGCTCGCCTATGACGCGGGCTATGTGCACATCCATGCGCCCATCAAGGTGCGCCTCAGCGGCGAAGTGAACGGCGAGACGAAGCACGCGCTGGTCGACGTGACGATCGGCAAGCTGATCTTCAACGAGAACATGCCGCAGAATCTGGGCTTTGTCGACAGAAGCGATCCCGAACACGCGCTGGATCTGGAAATCAACTTCCTGTGCACGAAAAAGATGCTCGGCGTGATTATCGACCGCTGCATCAAGGTGCACGGCATCGCCCGCACGGCGGAGCTGCTCGACGTAATCAAGAGCCAGGGCTTCAAGTACTCGACCAAGGGCGCTATCACCATTTCAGTGGCCGACATCGAGGTGCCGGAGGAGAAGGCGACTCTGATTGCCGAAGCGGAAAAGAAGGTTGACACCATTACGCGTGATTTCCGCCGCGGCCTGATCTCGGACGACGAGCGGTACAGACTCGTGATCGGCGTATGGGACGAGACGACCAAGCTCGTCACAAAGGCGCTGACCGACCACCTCAGCGAATTTAACCCGATTAACATGATGGCCAACTCCGGCGCGCGCGGCAGCATCAGCCAGATCCGTCAGCTTGCCGGCATGCGCGGCCTGATGGCCAACACCTCCGGCAAAGTTATCGACGTGCCGATCCGCGCCAATTTCCGCGAGGGCCTGAACGTACTGGAATACTTCATCTCCTCCCGCGGCGCGCGCAAGGGCCTTGCCGACACGGCGATCCGTACCGCCGACTCCGGTTACCTGACCCGCCGCCTGGTCGACGTGGCGCAGGACGTCATCATCCGCGAGGACGACTGCGGCACGGACGAGGGCATTTGGGTCGAGGAGATCCGCGACGGCAGCGAGCGCATTGAAAAGTTCTTCGACCGCATGGTCGGCCGCTATACGGCCGAGCCTGTCGTCCATCCGGAGACGGGCGAAGTGCTGGTTGAAAAGGACGTACTGATGGACGACGACGACGCCAACCGCATTATTGCGGCGGGGATAGAGCGCGTCAAGATCCGCAGCCTGCTCACCTGCAAATGCCGCTACGGCGTATGCGCCAAGTGCTACGGCATCAACCTGGCGACCAGCCAGCCCGTTGACTCCGGCGAGGCGGTCGGCATCATCGCGGCGCAGAGTATCGGCGAACCGGGCACGCAGCTGACCATGCGTACCTTCCACACCGGCGGTATCGCCGGCGCCGACATCACGCAGGGTCTGCCCCGCGTGGAAGAGCTGTTCGAGGCGAGAAAGCCCAAGACCATGGCAATCCTTTCCGAAATCGCCGGCAAGGTCAGCATTGAGGAAGTGAAGAACAACAAGGTCGTCACTGTGGTAAACGACAACGAGCTGGACCAGAACAGCTATGTCATCCCGTTCGGCGCGCGCCTGAAGGTGAACGACGGCGATGTGATCGAAAAGGGCGCGGAGCTCACCGAGGGCTGGGCCAATCCGCACGATATCTACAATATCCTCGGCGTGGAAGCGGTGCAGAACTACATCATCAAGGAAGTGCAGCGCGCCTACCGTATGCACGGCGTTGATATCAACGACAAGCATATCGAGGTGATTGTGCGCCAGATGATGAAGAAGATCCGCATTGAAGATCCCGGCTCCACGTCCCTGCTGCTCAACAAGATCGTCGACAAGGCGGAGCTCGACGCGGAAAACGCCGCCGTCCGCGCGCGTATGGAGGCGGGCGAGGAAGGCCTGCGCTACGCGACCGGTATCCAGACGCTGCTCGGCATTACCAAGGCGTCCCTGGCGACGGATTCGTTCCTGTCCGCGGCCTCCTTCCAGGAGACGACCCGCGTTCTGACCGAAGCGGCGATCTGCGGCAAGACCGATCCGCTCATCGGACTGAAGGAAAACGTCATCATCGGCAAGCTGATTCCCGCCGGCACGGGCCTGGAACAGTACCGCAACGTGGAAATCGTCGAAAATGACAGCAATGAGCCCGAAATCATTGACGTTGAGTATTGACATTGCCGCCCCGAAACTATATAATATTTGACGTATGCAAAGCGAGGTGCAGACGGTGGAAACGGAGCTCTTTGCGGGGAAACCAGTCGTCACCGGCCTCAAGCAGGCGCGCCGCGCCGTCCTGGACGGCAGAGCCGCCGCAGTTTATATCGCGAGCGACGCGGAGGACAGAGTCCAGGCGCCGCTTCGCGAGCTTTGCGCAGAACGCTGCGTTCCGGTTTGTTCGGATTTTACCATGGAACAGCTTGGCGAAGCCGCCGGAATTGCGGTGGGCGCCGCGGCCTGCGCAGTGTTGACTTCAGCTTAGTACCTTTTTGAATACTAAGAATCTTACAGGGAGGAGGGGTAATATGCCGACATTTAATCAGCTCGTCAGAACGGGCAGGGAAGTATCTCGCAAGAAATCGACCGCGCCTGCGCTGCAGAGAGGGATGAACACGCTCAAAAAGCGCCCGACCAAGCAGAGCTCGCCGCAGAAGAGAGGCGTCTGCACCGGCGTAAAGGCGACCACGCCGAAAAAGCCGAACTCGGCGCTGCGTAAAATTGCAAGGGTGCGCCTGACCAACGGAATCGAAGTTACAAGCTACATTCCGGGCATCGGCCACAACCTGCAGGAACACAGCGTTGTCCTGATCCGCGGCGGAAGGGTTCGCGACCTGCCGGGCGTTCGTTACCACATCATCCGCGGCACATTGGACGCGCAGGGTGTGGCCAACCGTCAGCAGGGCCGTTCCAAGTACGGCGCAAAGAGACCCAAGTCCAAGTAAGTCAGAGGTTCGCTTTAAAAGTACGCAGAAAATCGACTGTGCTTTATAAGGTTTATTGATATATATGCTGTGAACCGATTTAAAGCGCTGACGAAAGAGACCGTAACTTTCGAGTACCTATGATATCATTCATGTGAAGGAGGGAAGTAAAGTGCCAAGAAGAGGTTCTATAGCGAAAAGAGATGTTTTGCCTGATCCCCTGTATAACAGCAAGCTCGTCACACGCCTGATCAACAATATCATGCTGGACGGCAAGAAGGGCGTCGCGCAGAAGATCGTTTACGACGCTTTTGAAATCGTTGGTGAAAAAACGGGGAAAAATCCGCTGGAGGTCTTCGAGCAGGCGTTGGAGAATATCATGCCTGTGCTGGAGGTCAAGGCCCGCAGAGTCGGCGGCGCCACCTATCAGGTGCCGATGGAAGTCCGTCCCGAGCGGCGGCAGACCCTGGGCCTGCGCTGGATTAC
>CAJLRT010000118.1 GCA_905209135.1 uncultured Eubacteriales bacterium | reverse complement strand
TGCTGTCTTCTTAACATATGTTCCACCGTTTAATCTTCCTCCTAACTCAGCTCTGTTTTCCACCCATATCCTGGATACGGCGGAGAAGGTATGCGACCGGATCGCCGTCATCAACCGGGGCAAAATCCTCTTTTGCGGCACGCTGCCGGAAATGCGCGAGCATTTCCGGGCAAACGAGTCGCTGGAGCAGATGTTTTTGGAGATCACGGAAGAGGGGAAGGACGTATGAAGCTGGCGAAATTGAATGCCCTCACGAAAGTTGCGGTCCGGAACATGTTCGCCGAATTCCTCTCCAAGAAGACAGGCCGCCTGCGCGTCGGCCTGCTCGTTCTGCTCGCGGTCTGCTTTTTGCCGATCGCCTTTCTGGCATGGCAGTTCTGCGCCGTGCTTTACCAGAGCCTTGCGGTTGTGGGCGCGCAGCAGGCCGTGCCGGCGATGGCCGTGGGCGTCGTCAGCCTCGTGATTTTTTTCCTGAGCCTGCTCATGCTGCCCGGCAACCTCTACTATTCAAACGATATCAAGCCGATTCTGGCCTATCCGGTCCGGTGCGCGGAGCTGCTCTCCTCCCGGTTTCTGCCGGCGCTGCTGTATGAATACATGTTCAGCGCCTTTGTGCTGATCCCCGCCTTTGTGAGTTTCGGCGTGGCCTCCGGCGCCGGCGTTCTCTACTACGCCGTGGCCGCGGTCGTATTTCTGTTTACGCCTATTCTTCCGCTGGTGGCGTCCGGCATTCTCGTTATGCTGATGATGCGCTTTACGTCGCTGTTCCGGAACAGGGATCTGCTGACCAAGGTCGGCAGCCTGCTGCTGCTGGCGGCCGTATTGTTTTTCAACTTCAAGATGTCCGGCGCCGGAGGCGATTTCTCACTGGACCCGGGCCAGGCGCTGAATATTGCGGAAGCTGTGACTTCCAGCGTGAACCGCATCTTCTTTACGGCGCCCATCGCCGGCCTTGCCATGACCGGCGCGAGCGCGCTGTCCATGCTTGGCGGCGCGCTTCTGTTTGTGGCGGTGAGCGCCGCAGGATATGCTCTGTTTTTGCTCTGCGGGGAGAAGCTGTACCGCGCCGGGCTGCTGGGGCTGGACAACACTTCCGCCAAACGCGTGAAGATGGAGTCCGGCGCGCTGCGCCGCTTGGCCCGCAGGCAGAATCCGGCTGTTGCGATTGCGAAGAAGGATTTCAGGATTATGCTGCGCAGCCCGGTGTTCTTTATGAACAATCTTGTCGCCTGCTTTCTCATGCCGCTGATTCTGCTGTTTCCCATTCTGCTGCAGTATGAAGAGATGTCTCTGCTGTTTGCACAGCTTGGCCTTTCCGGCATGACGCCGGATTCCCCGTCGGCGTCCGTCGTGCTCATAGCGGGCCTGGGCCTTGCCGCGTTTGTCATTGCGACAAACGGCATTTCCGCCTCCGCCATCTCCCGGGACGGTTCCAACTATATATACAGCCATTTCGTGCCCGTCAGGACGGGGCATTTGCTTTTGGGCAAGCTTCTGCCCGGCCTTGCGGTGAGCTTTCTTTCCGCAGCGCTTACACTGGGCGTCGCCTTTGCCGTGACCGGTCTGTCCCTGGCCTTTGTACCGTATCTGCTGGCGGATCTTGTCCTGATTGTGCTGTGTATCAATCTGTTCGGGCTGTGCCTGGACTCCCGTTACCCCAAAGTGGACTGGCAGGAGGAGGCAAAGGCTGTCAAGCAGAATTTCAACGTGATGCTGGAACTGCTTGCCTCCATAGCCCTCATAGCAGTCTCGGCTCTGCTGTATATGCTGGCGCGCAATTTTTATCTCTGTTTCGGCCTGTTCAGCGCCGTGTTGATCGTGCTGTCCGCCCTGCTCCTGCTCTACCTGTTCCGCACGGTCAAAAAGAACCTTTTCCGCGCATAGCCTTTCTGGAAAGTTTTATAATATATACATTTTTGCCGCTTGAATTGGGATATAATATATGCTATAATGTAAGCTGTAAACAGCAGAGAGGAGATGGGCACATGAAAAGAAAAATGTTATGGCTTGTAGGTATCGTATCCGCTATCGGCGCGTTTGTCGGCGTAAGCCTTGCCGTGTACAAGTACTTTGAAAAGAACGGAACGTGCTCTTTTCTGAAGTCGTTTGGGAAAAAGGACGAGTGCCAGGTCTGCGGCGGCGCGGATGACAGCCGTTATATGGAGGAAATACCGCTGGACGAATGAGCCCGGTTACTGTGTGAGAATACAGCATGAGCGCGTGTATACACGCGCTCATTTTTTTGTTACTGATTTGTAATTAATAGTTGTAATCAGAATATGAATGTGGTATAATGGCAAAAAAGCGATAGAGGATATCGCTTTGTTTTGCTAAGCGGCTAAATAGGTTTGTTTTATGCCATTTTCCGCTTGTGTAAGCCGGGCGAAAAAGTGGTTTTTTGCCCATTTCGGAATAAACAATAGAGGGTGAATGGATGGTATCATTTAAAGGCGGAATCCATCCGCCAACCAGTAAAGAGATGACAAAAGCGCGGCCCATCGAGCACATAGAAGAGCCGCAATATGTCGTGATACCCATGCTGCAGCATATCGGCGCGCCCTGTGAACCGCTGGTCAAGCGCGGCGACTATGTCTACATGGGCCAGGTCGTCGGCGATACCGACAGCTATGTTTCAGCGCCGGTACACGCATCCATCTCCGGAAAGGTGATCGACGTGGCGCCGCGCTGGCATCCCGGCGGGGACCGCGTGATGTCGGTCGTCATAGAGAACGACTATCTGGACGCCGCCATTCCGGACAAAGCGCAGCATATCAAGAATCCCGACAAAATGACGCCGGAGGAAATTCTGGCCTTTACGCGCGAAGCGGGTCTTGTCGGGATGGGCGGCGCTGGTTTCCCAACGCATGTCAAGCTGAAAACCGCTATGGATAAGCGGGTGGATAAGCTGATTATCAACGGCGCGGAGTGCGAGCCGGTCATCGCGGCGGACGAACGCGCGATGATTGAGTACCCCAAATTCATCGTCGGCGGAATCCGTATGCTGATGAAGGCGCTGGGCCTGTCCACCGCGTACATAGGCATTGAAAACAACAAAGGGCATGCCATTTCGACCATGCGCATTATCGGCGAACCCTACGGGATTCATACCGTGGTCCTGAAAACCAAATACCCGCAGGGCTCTGAAAAGCAGTTGATCAACGCGGTGACCCGGCGCGAGGTCAAGGCCGGCGGTCTGCCGATGGACGTGGGCTGCGCCGTGTTCAACGTGGACACCGCCGCGTCCCTCTACCGCGCCGCCGTGACCGGCCTGCCGCTGATTAAGCGGATTGTAACGGTATCCGGCCCGGCGGTCAAGGTGAGCAAAAACGCGCTTACCCGCATCGGAACGCCCATGCAGTACATGTTTGAAACCGCGGGCGGGTTTGTGATGCCGCCGGAGAAGATCATTATGGGCGGCCCGATGATGGGCGTGGCGCAGCACACGCTGGAGGCGCCGGTCATCAAACAGACGAGCGGCCTGCTCGCCTATGGGAAGAACTATGCGACGTATGTCGAGGATGCGGAGTGTATCCGCTGCGGCCGCTGCCTGCGCGGCTGCCCCATGCGCCTTATGCCGAACTACATCGGCATGTACACAAAAAAGGAGATGTACGAAGAAGCGGAAAAACTGAATGTGCTCGACTGTATGGAGTGCGGTTCCTGCTCGTTCTCATGTCCCGCGCGCATTCCCCTGGTACAGCTCATGCGCATGGCGAAATTTAAAGTGCAGACAAGCAAAAAGAGGGAGGAGAAGTAACAATGGAAGAAAAGCTGCTGGTTACCTCATCCCCGCATATACGTTCCAACGACACCACGCGCTCCATCATGCTTTCCGTGCTGATCGCGCTTGCGCCGGCGTCTATTTATTCGGTCGTCATCTTCGGCTTCCGCGCCATGATGATTATTATCATCGGCACGCTGTCGAGCGTCGGCGCCGAGGCGCTGTACAATGTGATGATCAAGCACAAGCAGACGGTGTCCGACCTTTCCGCGGCGGTCTCAGGCCTGCTGCTTTCGCTCACGCTGCCGCCGACCGTGCCCCTGTGGCTGCCGGTCATCGGCGCCCTGTTCGCCATGATTATCGTCAAGGGACTGTTCGGCGGTCTCGGCCAGAATTTTATGAACCCGGCCCTTGCCGCGCGCTGCTTCCTGTTTATCTCCTGGCCGCAGCACATGGCGGTTTGGCTCAAGCCCTTTGAATACAGCACCGTGCCGCTCTTTTCCAATGTCGATACCCAGGCGATCATCACAAGCGTAACGCCCCTGAAGGCGCTGAAGGACATGACCTTTAATTACAGCGGCCTTGCTGACCTGTTCTGGGGCAACATCGGCGGCTGTATCGGCGAAACGTCGGCAGTCCTCCTGCTGCTGGGCGGGCTGTGCCTGCTCATCCGCAAGGTGATCAACTGGCGGATTCCCGTGTTTTATATCGGCGTGATGGCCGTGCTGTGCTATCTGTTCCCAACGTCCGGCCTGCCCGTGCAGTACATGCTCGCGCAGCTGCTCTCCGGCGGCCTGCTGATCGGCGCGATCTTCATGGCGACCGACTACGCAACCGCCCCCGTGACCCGGATGGGGCAGATCATATACGCAATCGGCTGCGCCCTGCTAACCTTTGTCATGCGCAGGTTCTCCGGGTATCCCGAAGGCGTATCGTTCGCCATCCTTATCATGAACGCCTTTACCTGGCTGATCGATAAGAAAACGAAACCCAGAAGATTCGGGAAAGGGGGTGCCTTCTATGTCCTCGGACTCCGGTTCCGACCTCGGGCGGCTGTACCACAACTACGGCGGCGTGA
>CAJLRT010000117.1 GCA_905209135.1 uncultured Eubacteriales bacterium | reverse complement strand
ACGCAACGCCGCCCGCAGCGAGCCGGTCGCGCGCTTCCGCCTGTTTCTCCATCGACATAGTCACGAATACTTCCCGTCTGTTCCAGGGCAATATCATGTTTTTTCCCTTCTTCCCTCAGTGGTCCCGGCCGGCGCCGTCTCAGGAGCGCCCGTCCTGCTCCGCTTCCGCGCCGTTGCTGTCGTTCTCCTGCATTTGCTGGCCCGGCGCGTCTTCCTGCGGCGTCTGCTCCTCTTCCGGCTCCGCTTCCGCGCGTTTTTTCGCCCTTGCGCGCAGAATCAGCAGCGCCGTGAACAGCCCGACTGCAATCACGAGCCCGGCGATTACGAGTAGCAGGGGGAAATGGTCCCCCGTAGCCGGAACGGCATTCTTCGATAATGCAACGAGCATATGCATTCTCCTTTCCGCCTATTGCGGCACGCGCAAAACAAACCGTTGTCGCCGGCAGGCGCGCCCGCCCGTATCTGTATTATACACCGCAGCCGCCGCCCATTGCAAGCATGGATAACGCTTCGTCGAAAGGTGCGCGGCGGTTGGGGCAGTCCAGGCGCGGGCACATGGCGCAGTTTTCAAAATGCTGCGCGGACGTGAAGTAGAACCCGCTGACCGACTTGATCGGATACAGCAGGAACGACTCCGAGACTTCCACCCCCGCGTCCGCCGCGCCTTTGCCGAGCACCTCGAACAGCGGAACCTGTTCGCTGACCGGCCAGGTCTCCAGCGACCCCGGCGCCATGGCGGACATATCCCGGCCCTCAAAATGGGCGTGTTTTACCGTACCGTGCAGCGTTTCCATAATCCGGCGCAGATACAGCTCCATAATGCAGTCGGCAATGTACTGCTCGTAAAAATCGGTCAGCGACTTTGCCCAAATATACAACTCCCTGCCGCAGGTGGCGGTGTAGGGATAAATCATCCCGTTTTCCTCCGCCCCCAGATTGCGGCTGACAAGCGGAGAGGAAAACCGCACGCCGTCCACAACCGCATAATCCTCCCGGACCTCGTCCACATGCGCCTGCCGGTAAAAGGCCTTGGGGTTGGCAATTTTTTCCGCTTCGGCAAACAGGCGCGCTACCTGCGCGTCCATCTCCTCGTCTCCGCCCCGCTCGATCGAAAGCTTCTGGAACAGCGCGTTCAGCTCAATGGCGGCGCCGGTATCGCGTATCAGCCTTTCCATAGCACATCCTCCCTCTCGCGCTCAGTCCGCCGGACCGAGCATCATGCACTCTATATACTGCTCCATAAAATAGGGGTTGCTCCCCAGCTCCACATGCGCGCCCATCTTTGCAATCCGCGCATTTTCACGCGCATACTCGCTGGAGGCCAGAATCATTGCCGCGCCGCCCATGGCCGCGTTGCCGACGGGCACGATCCGCCCGGCGAGAGACGACGGCAGCAGCCCGATCCGCACCGCGCTGTCCGCGTCCATGTAATTGCCGAACCCGCCCGCGAGGTACACCGCGTCCAGTTCGTCAAAGCCGACGCCGCCCTCATGCAGCAGCGTGCGCACGCCGGCTGCGACGGCGGCCTTTGCCGTCTGCAGTTCGCGCACGTCCTTCTGCGTAATCGCAATCTTTTCGCTCAGCCTGTACTCCTGTGTTCCTGCATCGCAGGCCAGCCTGCCGCTTTCCTCCACGATCCCGGCGTCCAGCAGAATGGACGCGGCGTCAATCAGCGCGGAGCCGCACAGGCTCTGCGCCTCGCCGCCGCCGATGACGGAAAACCGGAACTTCCCGCCCGAAAGGTAGACATGCGACGCAGCGCCCGCAACCGCCGCGCTCCCGCAGGAAATGGTCGCGCCCTCAAACGCGGGCCCGGCGGCAGTGGAGGTGACAAGCAGCGCGTTCCCGTCGAAGAGCACGACCTCGCCGTTCGTACCGATATCCAGCAGCAGCGCCTTTTTGCCCTTTTCCAGCATGGACGAACGCAGCACGGCGCAGCTTATATCCCCGCCCACAAACGAACTGATGCAGTCCGCCAGATAGACTTCGGCGCTCTTTGCGCAAAGGCCCAGGTCCGCGCCCCTGCGCCATTCGCCGAACAGCGACGGCGCCGTAAACGGCGAAACGCCCATGGACGCGGGCGACAGCTCCGTCAGCAGGCAGAGCATGGTGGTGTTGCCCGTGACGGATGCGAAAGCTATATCTTCCGCGCGGCGTGCCGCGGCGGCGCACAGGTTGTCCGTCAGCGCGTTGAGATCCGAAACCACCGTCTGCCGGAGCGCGGCAAGCCCGTCGGGCGCTGAGGTGCTGTACTGAATGCGCGAAAGCACGTCCAGCCCATACCGGTACTGCCCGTTGACACAGCTCTGCACCGCAAGCGGCCTGCCCTCGTCCAGGCTGTACAGCGCGGCGGCGATGGTTGTCGTGCCGATGTCCACGGCAAGTCCCAGGCCCCTGCGGTCGCCGCGCTGCAGCGCGCCGGCGCTTGTGAGTATCTCCATCCCCGCGGACTGCGCCGCGGGGGCCGCCGCCGCAGCGCCCGCCTTCTGCGCGCGGATGCAGCGCGCAAAGGGACATTTTCCAAACAGGCATTGCCCCCTGCACTCGGGGGCCGGAGCATTGTTGTTACTCATACGATTCCCTCAATTACAAAACCGGCGCGGGCGCTCGGGAAACGCCCAAACGCCCGCACCGGGTCTGTGTTTCTCAATTGAATATGTCCGCCTGGTGTTTTACGCGAGCAGCTCAATCGCCTTTTCAGCGGCGGAAGCGGCGTCGCTCGTGTACGCGTCCGCACCGATGGACTGGCAGAAGTTGTCCGTGACGGGCGCGCCGCCGATCATGATCTTCACCTGGTCGCGCACGCCTTTTTTCTCCGCATAGTCGACAACGTCCTTCATAACGGCCATAGTGGTCGTCAGCAGCGCGGAACAGCCGATAATGCGCGCGTTCTCCGCAATCGCGGTATCCACGAACTTCTCGGGGGGCACGTCGACGCCGAGGTCGATTACTTCGATGCCCTTGCCCTCAAACATGATTTTGACGATGTTCTTGCCGATATCGTGCAGGTCGCCCTTGACCGTACCGATAACAGCCTTGCCCTTCACCTGGGTCGCATCGCCCGCCAGCGCCGGCTTGAGCACTTCCATGCCCGCGTTCATGGCGCGCGCGGCGATGAGGACCTCCGGAATATAGGCCTCGCCGTTCTTGAACTTTTCGCCGACGATATTCATGCCGGCCAGCAGTCCCTGCTCCAGAATCTCCGCTGCGGGAATACCCTCTTCCAGCGCTTCAGCAGCCAACTGCTTTACGTTGTTCGCTCTGCCCTGCTGCAGGAAAGTTTTCATTTCTTCAAGCTTGCTCATTTTGTCTCCTCCATTATCAATATTGTATCGTTAGGTTGCTTGCTATGAACCGTGATGATAGCCGCCTCCGCTGAGCTTGGCCCTGAATCTGCCCGGCGTCTCGCCGTAGACCCGCTTGAACACCTTGTTAAAATAGCTCTGGTCCTCAAACCCGGACAGGGAAGCGATCTCGGTAAGCGTGAGCGCGTCGTTGGCCAGCAGCGCTTTCGCCCGCTCAATGCGCACGCGGTTTACATAGGCGGTGACGCTCTCCCCCGTTTCCTCTTTAAAAATGCGGGAAAGGTAGGAAACGGAATAGTTCACATGGTCGGCAATCTCATTGAGCGTGAGTTTCTCGGCGCAGTTGTTGTGGATATACCGCATTACTTTTTTCAAAATGTCGCCATGCCTTGTGTCCGACTGCGGGAACACGGTCGCCGTGTAGCGGACGAGCGCGTGCGCCAGCCAGTAGTTGAGCCGGTCGACGCTGTCGAAAGAAAGCACCTTGTCGATATAGTCCGAATTGATTCCGAATACCTCGCTCACGCTTGCCCCGCCTTCGATTGCCGCGCGGGACAGCAGCGCCAGCAACTCTACCACGCGCGCTTTCAGGGCGGCAAAATCCGCGCCGGCGGAAAAATAGATGTGCCCCAGAATCTCGTTCAGGGTGTTCTGCGCGCCGGTCCGGTCGCCATGCGCGATGTAAGAGCGCAGCCGTCCTTCCATCTCAATGGGGTATATGTAATCGGTCCGGCCGTCCTCTTTAATTTTCTCAATCGCGCTGAAAACCTCGCTCTGGCTTTTGGCCGAATACTCCATCACCTGCAGGTCGATAATCTCCCTGCCGCTCACGTAGCCGCACAGCATAAACATCATATCCGTAATATACGGAACGCGCCGGCATTCAATGAACGGCAGCGCCGCCGCGGCGCGGACCACTTCGGACGAGGGCTCGGCCTGAAACAGCACGGACAGGTCGTTTTCGCAGAAGTCGTCCAGCTCCACCATCAGGAACGGGCCGGTGAGCATCGCAATCCCGTCCTCGTCGTTCTGCCTGAGCAGAACCGCGATAAACGCGCAGCCCGCAGGGCACAAAAATTCGTATTTCCCGCCCCACTTCTCGGACTGGTAATATGCGTAGTTGACGATTCCCTCGCATTTGCGCGCGCGCCCGGTGCGGTACTGCTCCGCGCTGCACAGCCGGCAGAACGCGCAGTCCGGCAGCTGCCTTGCCTGGTTCGGGCGTATGGCGCGGCAATCCACATTGCATGCGTTTTCCACGGTACGGGCGATTTTATTCGCTGCGTCATTTTTCATCTGTTCCATCTGTTTCCCCTATATTGTACGGCAATTCAAGGAGGATTTATTGAAATATTTTGCGTTTCATTGTACTATTCAACCCTCACGGAGCTACATGTCAAAAAAACGTTTAAATGAAGCCTTTTTTATGTACAAATACATATGCGCCGTTCTATTGACAGAGCCGTTTGCAGTATGCTATTGTAAAATCAAACACAAAATATACAGGATCCTTGTAAAACAAGTATAGCACAAAAACACCGA
>CAJLRT010000116.1 GCA_905209135.1 uncultured Eubacteriales bacterium | reverse complement strand
ACGGCATACGAGATCACTGTGTGACTGGAGTTAGACGTGTGCTCTTCCGATCTGTGCCCCAGATCGTGCCCGAGCGCCGCCGCCTCCACCAGATCCTCATTCAGGCGCAGTGCGCGCGCAATCGTGCGCCCGATCTGCGCGACCTCCAGCGTATGCGTCAGCCGGGTGCGGTAGTGATCCCCCTCCGGCGAAAGAAACACCTGTGTTTTGTGTTTCAGCCTGCGAAAGGACTTGGAGTGCAGGATCCTGTCCCGGTCCCGCTGAAACGCCGTGCGCATATCGCACTCCGGCTCCGGCCGCGCCCGGCGCGCCTGTGCGGAAAAGGCGGCGTCCGGGGACAGTGTGTCCCGCTCCCGCTGTTCGAGCATTTCACGTATCAGCATATCCGTCCACTCCTCTCAGCGTTGTCACTCTTATAATATAATACGGAAAAAACAGGGCGATTCCTCTTTTTATCCCGCCCCAACCGTATATTTTACATATTTTTCACATTGAAAGGCAGCCGATGCAGTTCCCGCGCTCGCCTCGGAGAGCTTTTCCAGAATCCGCGCCTCATCCTGTTCGCGCATGGACAGCGAAAAGGAGACCTGGTCCGTAAACACGCTTTCCCCGACCGCACACGCCTCCTGTTCCAGCATGGACAGCAGGCGCTGGTAGAGCGGATAGGAACAGCGCACCGTATAGACGCGGCACAGCCGCATCACCGCAATGCCGCCGGCTTCCACCGCCGTTTTTGCGCCGCGCGCATAGGCGCGCGTCAGCCCGCCCGCCCCCAGCAGCACGCCGCCGAAATAACGGGTTACGACCACGCACACGTCGGTCAGCCCTTCGCGTACGAGCACCTGCAGTACGGGCTGGCCGCCGGTGCCCGACGGCTCGCCCGCGTCCGAATAGCGGGATAGATTGCCATCCCGAAGTATGTAAGCATATACATGGTGCCGGGCCTGCGGATGCGCTTTTTTCACCTGCTGGATAAAGGCGACAGCCTCCGCCTCCGTGCGCACAGGGCTGATACTCCCGATAAAGCGCGACTTTTTCTCTGTAAACTCGCCGCTTGCAGCGCGGTCCGCCGTCCGGTAATCCAATGGGCGCACCTCCTCCCCCAGAAATTCGACCTGGACGCGTGTCCCGGACTGTGGTAGAATGATTACAACAAGGTATGATTATATTAGTTTATCACAAATTGCGAAATTTGTCCATGGAAAGGGTGAACGGCATGGCAAAGACGCTGCAGGAGCTCGTGGATTCTCACAAAAAAATTGTGTTTTTCGGCGGCGCGGGCGTCTCCACCGAAAGCGGCATTCCGGATTTCCGCAGTGCGGACGGGCTGTACAGCCAAAAGTACGCATTCCCGCCGGAGCAAATCATCAGCCACAGCTTTTTAATAGACAACCCCGAAATATTCTTTCAATTCTACCGCGAAAAGATGCTCTATCCCGATGCGCGGCCAAACCCGGCGCATACCGCCCTTGCCGCGCTGGAGCGCCGCGGGAAGCTCGCGGCCGTCGTCACCCAGAACATCGACGGCCTGCATCAGGATGCGGGCAGCAGGCGCGTGTTGGAACTGCACGGTTCTGTACGCCGCAACTACTGCATGCAGTGCGGCGGGAAATACGGTCTGGACGCAGTGCTGCACAGCGAGGGCGTGCCGCGCTGCAAATGCGGCGGGATGATCCGGCCGGATGTGGTTCTGTATGAGGAGCCTCTGGACGACGAGACCGTCGCGGCGGCGGTACGCAGCATAGCGGAAGCGGATATGCTGATTGTGGGCGGCACGTCGCTGCGCGTATATCCCGCAGCCGGCCTGCTCCGTTATTTTCAGGGCGACGAACTGGTGCTGGTCAACCGTGACGCCACGCCCTATGACGGCGCGGCCACGCTGGTCCTCCGCGGCAGTATCGGCGCCGTGCTCGGCCCGATCCGGTAAACCGGCGCCGGCAGTTCTCTCGGTACCGTTTCCCTGTTTCTTGCTTGAGCCCCGTCGGCGGCACAGGGGAAGCCGCGGCTTCTGCCGGGTACGGTCCGCATGAGCGCACAGCCGTAAAAAAGCGGCCCCTTCAGTGAAGGGGCCGCAGTTTTTTGCAGGCCGGTTCTATTCAATCTTCGGAAGCTTTGCAAAGCCGGCTTCCAGATCCGCGTCCGTCGGCACGCTGTCGGTCATCGCGCCGCTGTTGTAGGCGGCGTAGGCGGTCATATCGAAATACCCGGTGCCAGTCAAGCCGAATACAATGGTCTTTTTCTCGCCTGTCCTCTTGCATTCAAGCGCTTCGTCAATCGCGCCGCGGATCGCGTGCGACGATTCGGGCGCGGGCAGCGTCCCCTCGCAGCGGGCAAACTGCAGCGCCGCGTCAAACACTTCCGTCTGCCGGTACGAACGCGCTTCCATATACCCGTCGTGATAGAGCTTGGACAGGATCGGCGACATCCCATGGTAGCGCAGTCCGCCGGCATGGTTGGACGAGGGCCGGAACTGGCAGCCAAGCGTATACATGCGCATGAGCGGTGTGGTCTGGGCAGTGTCGCCGAAATCATAGGCGTAGCGCCCCCTGGTCAGCGACGGGCAGGACGCGGGTTCCACAGCAACAAAACGGATATTGTTTTTCCCCTCCAGCCGTTCCGCCATAAACGGCGCAATCAAGCCGCCCAGGTTGGAACCGCCGCCCGCGCAGCCGATGATCACATCCGGCTGGATATCGTATTTATCCAGCGCGGCCTTTGTCTCCAGGCCGATGACCGACTGGTGCATGACAACGTGGTCAAGCACGCTGCCGAGCACATACCGGCAGTTCGGTTTCTGCATTGCCGTTTCCAGCGCCTCCGAGATAGCGCAGCCGAGCGAACCGCCGAATCCGGGCGGGTTTTCCGCCAGTATTTTGCGGCCCGCCGCCGTTGTATCCGACGGAGAAGGCACAACTTTCCCCCCGAACGTCTCCATCAACACCTTGCGATAGGGCTTCTGCTCCGCCGAGACCTTGACCATGTACACAGTCAGGTCCACCTTGTAAAATGCGCAGGCCATAGCAAGCGCCGTTCCCCACTGCCCTGCGCCCGTCTCCGTCGTCAGCGAGGTCAGGCCCTGCTCCTTTGCATAATACACCTGCGCGGCGGCAGAATTAAGCTTATGGGAACCGGAGGTGTTGGAGCCCTCAAACTTGTAATAAATTTCAGCGGGCGTGCCCAGCTCCCGTTCCAGATTATAGGCGCGGGTCAGGGGCGACGGGCGGTACATCCGGTAAAAATCGAGGATTCCGGCTGGAATGTCTATAAACGGATCCGTCTTGTTCAGTTCCTGATCGACAAGCGCGTCGCAGAATACCGGCGTCAAATCCGCTTTGACGCAGGGCTGCAGCGTTCCCGGATGAAGCATGGGATCGGGCTTCTCCGGCATAAAAGCGCGCAGATTCATCCACTGCTTCGGCATCTCGTTTTCAGTTAAATTGAT
Organism: uncultured Eubacteriales bacterium; assembly: GCA_905209135.1. Lineage (GTDB taxonomy): Bacteria > Bacillota > Clostridia > Oscillospirales > UMGS1783 > UMGS1783. The sequence goes on along the minus strand of CAJLRT010000116.1, from coordinate 1,447 downwards.
TTTGTAGGGGATTTTCGCCATGGTACTCATTCCTTTCAAACTTGAAATATATGTAACCGCAAAAATGCGGAAAACAACAAAAAAGCCTTTGCCCCCAAATAGGGACAAAGACAAACTCTCTGCGGTACCACCCTGATTGCCGGCTGAAACCGACCGCTCAATCGCATACAGACATATGCGCTTCCTGGATAACGGGTGAAGATCCCGTCGGCTATTACTCGCGAATCTCGCTTTCCCACCGCCCTCATGAGTCCATTCACCAGCCTACGCGCCGCCGCAATCCCACCATCTGCGGCTCTCTTTGCACGCGATCAACCAGCTACTCTTCTCAATCGCAGGTTTAACTTTTTTATATTATATTCCGCATTCTGCCGTTTGTCAAGTATCTGTTTTTATTTTTTTCACAACAAAGCGGCGCGGCCCCGGCAAAAAGCGGGGACCGCGCCTTTATGTAAAACCATGATGTCCGACAATAAGGATTTATGCCGGCGGGTAGTCCTGCGGCAGAATCGTGAAGTCATATATGTTCCAAGGGGAAAATTCATCTCCGACTATACCGTCTCCACCGCCATAATACTCTGCAGACCATGGATTTCTTACTATATTATCCTCAAGTTCACTTGAAGCTTGTACTTTCCCCTCCATATCAAATGAAATCACATGGGTTTTTTCATCGGTTAAATATATAACAATTTGATATAAGCCCTGCATTCCATCCTCTAAATTTCTCTGTATCTTCAATGTAAAGGGTTCAATCTGCGTCAGATCTTTAATATCATCTCCTTTCTCTATAGTACAAACGTCGTCGTAGCTTACAGCAAATGGCTGATATGTAGTGCCGCGAACCAACGTATATTGAGATTCCGGATAATAATTAAAGAAACAATAAATATAGCCACCTGCCTCCGACTCGAATACTGTATACATTCGTATTGCCTGTTCGTTTCGCTGTTCGTCGTAAAACTCTCCTACTGTTCTTGTAAATGCCACATCAAAACCTATTATCTTTTGAATTAAGTTAATGCTGTGATTGTTTTCGCTGTAGTCGACTCCCTTATACCATTGTGAATTATATAATCCATAGGAAAACCCCCACGTATCCGAAGCAGAAACCTTTTTCGAATTCTTCTTCAAAAGCTCCTGCAATGGACTTTCATTATCTGCCATTGCAAGATAGTTCGGTTGCGCCAGTTCCTTTTCAGCTTCATACTCCGCCATCTGCTCCTCATAGATATATACATAATAACCGTTCTCATCCAAGTAATAGGTAGTTGGCACATCCTCAATTGTCGCATTGGAATAGGTGACCGATTTGGACTGAGACGCGGAAGATGAAGCGGACATGCTCTGCGTTGCGGATATGCTCTGCGCAGAACCGGAGGAAGCCGCGGTCGCTGTCGATCCCTCCTGCGGCTTTCCCGAACAGGCGGTAAGCAACGGCAGCAGC
>CAJLRT010000115.1 GCA_905209135.1 uncultured Eubacteriales bacterium | reverse complement strand
GCGTGAGGTGCCGAGGTTGACGTTGATTTTCGTTTTGAGCATGGAACCGATGCCGTTGGGCTTGATGCAGGTATGCTTTTTATTGCAGGGGATGATCGCCTGCCCGGACGCAACGAGAGGCAGCAGCTTTTCCACCTCTATCCCCTCTTTTTCAGCAACGGCGCGCAGTTCGTCTGTCACGATTCCCTTTCTGGCTGCCTCCATCTGTGTGGAATAGTTCACTTTTCAATCCTTCTTTCTATAAAAAAACGGAGAACGCCCGATGTGAGCGTTCTCCGGAAAAAGCAGTATGCGGCTACTCCCTACGTTGGCATTACCCACATCAGGTTATAGGGTCGAAGTTGGATGACTTCCTCTCAGCCTGCCCATACAAGCTCCCCTGTTCAGATTTGTCACTATTATAGCACGCCGCGGCGGCCCTGTCAAGCGCGGGACGCACAGCCGGGGTTTACAGCGAAGGGCCGGACGGCGGCGGGCCGTCCGCGTCATCCTCCTCGCCGAACTCCAGGAAAGACACTTCGACGCCGCGCCGGACGCCGGGCGTGAGCACGGACACGTCGATCGTCTCGTCCACGGCGGCATAGCCGCGGAACACGGCCTTGGAATGGATGGTGCGGCCGCCGATGAGGATATAGGCGATGAGAATCACAAGGGCCGCGCCCGCCGCGATCAGGCCCGGGATAAAGCCGGGCGGCATGAACTCGAACCGGATCTGGCTCGTACCCGCCGGGCAGACCACGGACATGAAGCCGAGGTTGGAACGGATGATTTCCGCCGGCTCGCCGTTGACCGTCGCGCTCCAGCCGTCCTCGTAGGGAACGCTGAAGAATACCACGTCCGGCGCATCGGTCGTAAAGCTGCAGGAAAAGCCGTTCTTCTCCACTGAAAAGCCGTCCACCGTTTTGGCGGCGCGCAGGGCGCTCTGCTCCGCCACGTCCAGGTCGGACCTGCGGATTTCGGACGCCGGCACGCGGCGGAGTACGGAGTCCACCAGAGCGGCCTGGTCGTCCTCTACCACAAGGACGGAGAGCATTACGTCGTCCCGGAACAAGTCCACATAGTTTGCCATAAGCTCGCTGCGGGTCATGTATTCCGTATAGGTAAAGCCCATGGGGATAAAGTACTCGTACTCATAGATGGAATTGCCGTTGTCCGTGCGCAGAAACGTCATATGCTCATACTCTGCGTCGGCGTTGTTCTCCCCGTCGATCAGATAGCGGACGGACAGCAGCGACTGCAGGGCGTAGTTGTCGTAGGGCGGTTCGCTCTTGACGTCGCGGTTGATCCCTATATTCTTATAAAAGTCGAATATCGAGCCGGGCACAACGCTGTGGAAGGCGCGGACGGTGGGCATATTCCAGTACATGGCGGCGTTCGTCTCGGTATTGATGGTGTCAATCCGCTCGCCGTCCTCCAGTTTGAACTCCATATTCCAGCGCCCGTTCGTATTGCGCTCAGCGTACAGCCGCGCGTCCGTGATGGAGGAATGGCCGCGGCTGACGGCCACATAGAATATGCCGAACGCCGTGACGAACAGGGTCATATACACCGTCAGCAGGCGGGCCATGTTCCCGTCCCGCTTCTTGATCAGGTACATCAGGATAAAGGTGAGCGAAAGGCAGACGGCGGTAATGAGAATATGCGCCCAGAGCAGCGGCATGTTGGGGGCAAGGCCCATAGCGCCGGTTTCCGGGTTCTTGATCAGCGCGACGGGCACGCAAAGGCCCAGCGCAATCAGCCCCGTCTTGACAATGCCGAGGCGCCACTCCTTCCAGGAACACTCCTCCACCGCTTTCATGGTGACGAGCGCCAGCATCAGCACAAAGACGAAGAACCAGCGCGTATAGTAGCTGTTGGAGAAGAGCTGGAACATGGCGTTGAGCACCGGGACAAAGGCCATGACGAACAGTATGACGCACAGTTTGCTGAAGAAATCGCGCGGGCGGCGCTGCAGCCAGGTCATGGCGCCCGCAAACCCGAACATGGGCAGCCAGGCCGTGACGGACCCCCACCTCGCGCCGGCGTCCGGGAACACGTTGGGCGCGCTCGGCACCTCGGGCGGCAGGAAGAACGCCTGCAGAATCTGGTAGGGGCGCTGCACTTCATAGTAGGTGATCAGGGCCCAGCCGGAAAGCTTGGAGCCCGCCCGCTCAATCTGCAGGGTGGTGAGCACGGCGGGGAGCACGACAAAGGCGGCGAGCACAAAGCCGAGCACGGCCTCCGCGCCGCAGGCGACAAAGCGCTTCCAGTCGAATTTTCCCCAGCCTTTCGTTATCAGCCGCAGTGTGAAATAGATGAGCAGGAACACGGCCTCCGCGACAAAGAAGTAGTAGTTTGTCAGCGCGTTGAGAAACACCGCGGCGGCAAACCAGCCCTTTTTCCCGTCCGCCATAAGCTTTTCCAGGCCGAACAGCATCAGCGGGAACAGGGCGATAATGTCATGGAAGTGGTTGAAAAACACATTGTAGAACGCAAACCCTGAAAACGCGTACAGCATGGCGCCGATAAAGGCGCTGTTGCGGTTTTTGAGAAAGCGCTTGAGGTAGGCGAAAGCGGTCGTGGCCGCGACGGCCGTCTTGATGCAGATGAGAAACGGGATGCTCGGGCCGACCCAGGACAGCGGGATCAGGAGCGTCAGCCAGAAAAAGGGGCTGCCGATCAGGTAAAAGGCATAGGAGCCGATGAGGTTTGCACCGAGGTCGGTGTTCCAGTTCCAGAAGAATTCGCCGTTGCGGATCGACTCGTTCACTTCGATATAGAACGGAATCTGCTGGCAGTTGAAGTCCCCCAGATACAGGAAGTGCCCGCCGTCCATCAAAACAAACGGGATGAATATGACGAGCGAGATGATCAGCGTCCACAAAAACACGGTCACATGCTGTTTTGCATTGCTTTTGGTGTTGAGGTTGAACGCTTCGGAAAAACGGCCGCTCCGGCCTGTCCGCGTGCGGTTTGTCAATTCCATATCTTGGTCCCCTTCATGTCAAATTTGTCCGGCCGCGCGCAGCTGCGCCAGGCGCAGCAGGGCGGCGACGGTCTTCGCGTCCGGATTTTCGCCGGATATGCACTGTTCCAGCGCTTCGGCCCAGGGCAGGGTGCGCAGGGTCAAAAACTCGTCCGCATCGAGCTGACCTTCGCCAAAGGACAGCCCGCGCGCCGCGAACAGGTGTATCACCTCGCCGGAACAGCCGGCCGTCGGATAGATGTACCCGAGCGGCGTCCACTCTTTCGCGCAGGCGCCCGTCTCCTCGCGCAGTTCGCGCACGGCGCAGGCGAGCGGCTCCTCACCCGGCTCGAGGCAGCCCGCCGGAATTTCCAGAAGCTGACGGCCCACCGCATAGCGGTACTGTTCGACCATCAGCACCCCGCCGTCCTCCGTCAGCGCGGCGACCGCGACGGCGCCGGGGTGCTCGATCACCTCGCGCGTGCCGTGCCGGCCGTCCGGAAGCACGACGGTGTCCCGACGCAGGCCCAGCAGCCGGCCCTTGAAAATGCGCTCCGACTCAAAAAGTTTTTCGGTTAAATCCATAATTTCACATCCCCTGTCATAGAATGGAGCAAGGAGGGTTGAAAATGAACGATATATTACAAAAGCCCATGGACCACGCCCGTATGACGGAACTGCTGCGGCAGCTTAAAAGCCCGCAGCTATGCCAATCCCATATCGGCTCGAGCGTGCAGGGGCGGGCGATCCCCGTCGTAACCGTCGGCCACGGCGAACAGCCGGTCCTCTTTGTCGGCGGCGTGCACGGCATGGAATGGGTGACTAGCGCGGTGCTGCTGCAGTTTCTCGCCGATATCGGCGGCTGCCTGCACTCGGCCAAAAGGTTTGCCGGCTACTCCCTGCGCACCCTGCTGACGCGGCGGACGCTGCACGTCGTCCCCATGCTCAACCCCGACGGGATTGAGCTTGCCGTACACGGACTGCGCGCCGACGATCCCGACTACCCCCGCCTGTGCTTCTACAACGACGGCAGCGATGATTTCAGCCGCTGGCAGAGCAACTACCGCGGCGTGGACCTCAACCACAACTTTGACGCGGGCTTTGCGGAGGGCAAGGCCCTGGAGCCGCAAAACGGGATTTACGGGCCCGGCCCGACGCGGTTCGGCGGCAAGGCGCCCTTTTCGGAACCCGAGACGGCGGCGCTGCGCGGCTATGTGGAAAAACACGGCTTTTTCAGCGTGTACGCCTTTCACAGCCAGGGGGAGGAGATTTATTACGACTACAACGGGCACACGCCCGAACACGGGCTGGAGATGGCCCGAATCCTCGCGAAAGTGTCCGGATACAAAGTGGAAAAGGTGGAGGGGATTACCTCCTGCCGGGGATTTAAGGACTGGTTTATCGAGACCTACGACCGGCCCGGCTTCACCGTAGAGATCGGAAAGGGGACCAATCCCCTTCCGCTCGAACAGTTTCCCGAGATATACCGGAAGCTGCGCGAGCTTCTGCTGCTCGCCGCCACACTCTAATTATTTCCAGATTTGAGACACAGCATACATATTGTACATGACCCGGCCGCAAAAAGCAAGCGAGAAAGCGCCCCGCCCGGCGGCCGCTTTGGAAATTTGACCCGCAGTGGGCGGAAATTGTTCCCATAAAAAAAATACAGTGCGGGGCCCGCAGGTCTGCGGGCCCCGCACTGCGCGCACGCGCCTTACAGTCCCTCCGGCGTATTGGAGGGCGGAAGGCAGACGCGGCCGCGGCATATATAATACGTTGTGCGGCTATTGAGAAGCTTATACTGCTCCGAGGGCGCGTCCAGCACCGACGTGTCCGCGTACAGCGGAAGCCGGGCCGCGGCGCACGCGCGGTCCTCGCCGGGGGCGAGCACGACGGTGACGCGCGGCGGCGGATTGCGTAAATATATTCATCTGGCAGCCTTATTCCATTTTTGCTTGTTATTGCAATAAATT
>CAJLRT010000114.1 GCA_905209135.1 uncultured Eubacteriales bacterium | reverse complement strand
CACGACGCTCTTCCGATCTGAACAGGACCTTAAAAAAGTCCTTGAGGCGTATCTCGTCCACCGCCATGCCGCGGATGACCATGGTTGACGACTGCGCGCCGCAGTTGCCGCCCGTGTCCATCAGCATCGGGATAAAGGCGACGAGCATGGGGATGGCCGAGAACGCGGACTCGTACTTTGTGATGATGGCGCCTGTAAACGTCGCCGACAGCATGAGAATGAGCAGCCACAGGATGCGGTGCTTCGCGTGCCCGAACACGGAGGTTTTGAAATAGGTCTCCTCGCTCGGGCTCATGGCGGCCATTTTCTCGAAGTCCTCCTCGGCCTCTTCCTGGATGACGTCCATCGCGTCGTCAAAGGTCACGATGCCGACGAGCCTGTTTTCCCGGTCCACGACCGGCAGGGCCAGAAAGCCGTATTTGTCGAACTGTTTCGCGACGTCCTCCCGGTCGTCCAGAGTGCGCGCGAAAATGATGTTCGTCTCCATGATCTCCTCCAGGCGCTGCGAAGCTTCCGAGAGAAGCATGGTCCGCACCGTCACAAGGCCGAGAAGCATCCGGTTTTCATCGGTGACGTAGCAGGTGTAAATGGTCTCCTTGTTCAGGCCCGTGGCGCGGATGTGCGCGAACGCTTCGGCCACGACCATGTCCTTTCTCAAATCCACATACTCCGTGGTCATGATACTGCCCGCGCTGTCGTCCGGATAGCGCAGAATCTCGTTGATCTGCCTGCGCTTATCCGCCGTGGAGTTCTGCAGAATGCGCTTGACGACGTTGGCCGGCATCTCCTCGACGATATCGACCGTGTCGTCCACAAAAAGCAGCGTGAGCACTTCCTGCAGCTCGCTGTCGCTGAGCGCGGCAATCAGCAGTTCCTGCACGTCCGGGTCCATGGAGACAAACGCGTCCGCCGCCAGGTCCTTCGGCAAAAGCCGGTAGACGAGCGGCAGATACTGCGCGGGAATTTCGTCCACCAGCGCCGCGATGTCCGGCCCGGTCTGGTCCCGCAGCAGGCGGCTCAGCTCGTGAAAGCGCTTCTGTTCCAGCATTGTTATCAGTTCTTCCTGCATGCCTTTTTCCTCCTTTGAATGGTTTGCGGTTCCCCGCAGTCTTCACAGGATAGTAAGGCACCGGCGCCGAAAGAGCTAGTCGGGATGCGGCATGGCTGCGCCGGCCGGCGCGCCACGGGCCGCATCTCGCCTTCGGCCCTCGGCGGGTGTGCCGCTACTGCCTGCTGCGTCCATGCCTTTCACCTCTCTTGGTCTTGAAATTTGGCAAATAAAAATTCCCCGCCAAAGCTCGACAATGACAGGGAATGATACCGCCCTATAAAAAATCACCGTTCAAGCTTCAGCTTCGCAGGGCAGTGAAATTGCGTTAGGGCATGCCTTGGTTTCGACATTCCCTGCTAACCAGCTCATAGTGTCTCCACCATTTCGCGGCAGCAATCCGTATCCCTGTGGTAGCCTCACCTACCGAAATATTTATTTGTATTATAATTATAGTATGAAAGCCGCTGTTTGTCAACGAAAAGTTCAAACGCAAGGGAGCGCGCGGGCGCGGCGGTGGATACAGAGCGGCGGCAGGGCGGCGGAGCCGGTTCTGGCGGAAGACCCCGGCCGGCGGACGGCGGCGGGCACAGGGCGGCGGCGGAGCGCAGGGCGTTTTCAGTCCGAGGGCGGGCGGGGCCCGTTTCGGCGCAGAAAGCGGCGGGTCATGGAAAACACCTGGCCGGACAGGAGCACAACGCCGAGGAGATTGGGGAGCGCCATCAAGCCGTTGAATATGTCCGACACGCTCCAGACAAGCTCCAGATTCACAATACAGCCGGCAAAGGCGGCGGCCAGGTATACCGCCTTGTACGCCCCGCGCCCCCGCGCCCCGAACAGGTAGGAATAGCTGCGTTCGCCGTAGTGATACCAGCCCAGGATGCTCGTAAAGGCGAACAGGGCGATGCTCACCGAGACGAACGCGCCGGCGTAGCGGCCCAGGCCGTGGGAAAAGGCGCGGATGGTGAGCGCGGCGCCGGTGAGGAGTCCGCCCTCGCCGTCCGGCGTGCCCACAACGCCGGTCACGAGCAGGCAGAGCGCCGTAATGGTGCAGACGACGATGGTGTCGACAAAGACCTCGAACACGCCCCACATGGCCTGCCGCACCGGTTCCCTGGTGCGCGTCGCGCAGTGGGCGATGGCGGACGAGCCGAGGCCGGCCTCGTTGGAGAAAATGCCGCGGGCGACGCCGTAGCGCATGGAGGATGCGACGGTGTAGCCGAGCACGCCGCCTCCCGCCGCGCGCAGGCCGAATGCGCCGGCAAAGATATCCCGGAACGCGGGCAGGACCCCGCGGTAGTTGACCGCGATGATCGTCAGCCCGCCCAGAATGTACAGAACGGCCATAAAGGGCACGATTTTCTCCGCGACTGCGCCGATGCGGCGTATGCCGCCGAGCATGACGGTTCCGCACAAAAGGACGATGGCGGCGCCCGTCGCCCAGGCCGGGACGCCGAAGCCGGAGGCGAGCGCGCCCGACACAGAATTGGCCTGGCTCATGTTGCCGATTCCGAACGATGCGAGCAGGCAGAACACGGAAAAAAGCACGGCGAGCCACCGGCGGCCGATGCCGCGCTCCAGAAAGACCATCGGACCGCCCATCCACTCTCCCGCCGCGTTTCGGTAGCGGTATTTCATGCTCAGCGCAATTTCGGCGTATTTGGTCATCATGCCGAAAAAGGCGGATATCCACATCCAGAACACCGCGCCCGGGCCGCCGGAGACGATTGCCGTCGCCACGCCGACGATATTGCCGGTGCCGGTGGTGGCGGCCAGCGCCGTCGCCAGCGCCTGGAAAGGCGAGATGGAATTTTTGTCGCGCGCGGCGCCTGTTCCCCCTTTCCGGACAAACAGCGACCCGATCGTCAGGCGCAGCCACAGCCCGAATTTCCGAAGCTGAAAAAACCCGGTTCCCACGCTCAGGTAGACCCCGACAAGCACAAACACACAGCACATGGCCGGCCCCCAGAGGAAGTCCGTCACCGCGCTCACGGCGGCCGCCGCCGCGGCGGCAAAGGATGACAACGGCATCCCCTCCCCTCTTTTTTCTGCAACTATCATATGCGAAACAAGGGCGGGATAGTCGCGGTTCTGTCCGGCGGGGCGCGGGCGGCCTGTCATGCGAAACGCCGCGGACGGCCGGCCGGGAATTGTAATGGAGCGCGCGGTGTGGTATAGTATATAATAGAGAGGATGTGAGCGCATGGTTTGCCCACGGTGCGGCAGCGGCGCGGTAACCGCGCAGGCCGTAACAACGCAAAAAACGACGTACAGAAGCTGCTGCAGCTGGTTTCTATGGATTCTGCTCGCCATATGCACCTGCGGGCTGATTCTCATCATTCCCGCCGTGCGTAACAGCCGGACAAGGACGAAGACGCGCGTGATAGCGATTTGCCAAAACTGCGGAAAATCGTGGTACCTGTAATCTGCGGGGCGCGGCCGCGCACAGGCGGGCGGCGGGCGCAGTACCGGGAAACCCGATTCAGGAATATTTTGCAGCGGCCTTGACGAAAAACGCCGAACGGGAGTACAATAGAAAGCGTGCAAAAACCAACTTGGGCCGCACGGCGGGCGGAGAGCCTTCCGGCCGCGGCTTTACCTTACGTATAGAGGCTTTGAATCAGGCATGGAAAAAATTCTGCTCGATACGGATATCGGCGGGGATATTGACGACGCTGTCTGCCTCGCCTATTTGCTGCGGGAGTCGCGGTGCGAGCTTTTGGGGATTACCACCGTCTGCGGACAGCCGCAAAGGCGGGCGGCGGTGGCCGACGCCATCTGCCGCAGCGCGGGCCGGGACATTCCGATTGCGGCGGGGCTGGACACGACGCTGCAGCCGGTTCCGGTATATCCCACGCCGGACGGCGCACGCGCGCTGGAACGATGGCCGCACCGCGCCTATGAGAAATCGGACGCGCCGGCGTTCATGTACCGGATGATTCGGGAAAATCCGCATGCCGTCACATTGATCGGCATCGGGAACATGACGAATATCGCGACGCTGTTCCGCACGTATCCCGACGCGCCGGGACTGCTGAAAGGCCTGTATATCGTCAACGGCTATTTCGGAGAAAAGGCGCTGCCCGAACCCTGGTACAACTGGAACTCGTGGGCCGACCCGCTCGCCTCCCAAATTGTATTCCAGGCCGAAGCCGCCGTATGCAGGGCGTTTCCGCTGGACGTAACGGACACGCTCACTGCGGACGCGGCGCGGGCGGACCGGATTTTGCCGGGGGACAGCCGGCTGATGCGGGCGGTTTTCGACTTCGGGGGCGCGTGGCTGGAACGCGCCGGGAAACTGACGCTGCACGACCCGCTGGCCGCCGTCGCCGTATTTCATCCGGATATATGCGGCTATGAACGCGGGCGCGTCTCGGTGGAGACGGCGCGGGAAAGCAGCATGGGCGCGACTGCGTTTACCGCCGGATCCGCCGGGCATGTGGAGGTGGCGCGGACGGCGGCGCGGGAACGGTTTTACGATATCCTATCCGAGGCGCTGCGGCGCTGAGCCGCGGCGGGGCCTTTTTCAGGCGAAAAGCGGCAGAAACATGAAAATAGAATGGCCCAAACCGGGCCGATTGGGGATTTGCCTGCATGAATCAAATTTTTCACGCGTTTCTTCTTACCCTGTTCGCAGGGCTGGCAACGGGCAGCGGCAGCGCGCTTGCTCTGTTCGCCAAGCGGACAAACTATAAATTTCTTTCCTTTTGTCTCGGTTTCTCCGCCGGCGTCATGATCTATGTTTCCATGGTGGAGATTTTTGCCGAAGCGCAGGAGTCTCTGACCGGCGCGCTGGGACTGAAGCCCGGGTCGTGGGCGGCCGTCGGCGCGTTTTTCGGGGGTATGCTGCTCATCGCGCTGATCGACAAGCTCATCCCCAGCTATGA
>CAJLRT010000113.1 GCA_905209135.1 uncultured Eubacteriales bacterium | reverse complement strand
AGCCTTGGAGGCCAGGGCGGAGGAGCGGGACACGCGGGGGTTGACCTCGATGACATAGTACTGGAACGACAGCGGGTCGAGCGCAAACTGGACGTTGCAGCCGCCCTCTATTTTCAGCTCGCGGATGATGCGCAGGGCGCTGTCCCGCAGGAGCTGATATTCCGTGTTCGTCAGCGTCTGGCTCGGCGCGACGACGACGGAGTCGCCCGTGTGGATGCCGACAGGGTCGATATTCTCCATATTGCATATGGTGATGGCGGTATCGTTCGCGTCGCGCATGACTTCGTATTCAATTTCCTTATAGCCCTTAATGCTTTTTTCAACCAGCACCTGGTGCACGGGCGAAAGCTTGAGGGCGCGTTTTGCAAACTCGCGCAGCTCCGCTTCGTCGTCCGCAAAACCGCCGCCGGTGCCGCCCAGGGTGAAAGCGGGACGGAGCACGACGGGATAGCCGATCTCCTCCGCGGCGGCGACCGCCTCGTCGATCGTATGCGTGATGAGCGACGGCAGGACCGGTTCGCCGATCTTTTCGCAAAGCTGCTTGAACTTTTCACGGTCCTCAGAACGCTCGATATTCTCAAAGCTCGTGCCGAGAATTTCCGTCTGGCACTCTTCCAGCACGCCTTTTTTGGCAAGCTGCATGGCGAGGTTCAGGCCGGTCTGGCCGCCGAGGCCGGGAACGATGGCGTCCGGGCGCTCATAGCGCAGGATCTTGGCCACGTATTCCAGGGTGAGCGGCTCCATATACACTTTGTCCGCAATATCGACATCCGTCATAATCGTCGCGGGATTGGAGTTGACAAGGACGACCTCGTACCCCTCCTCCTTCAGCGCAAGGCAGGCCTGGGTGCCGGCATAGTCGAACTCGGCCGCCTGGCCGATAATGATGGGGCCGGAGCCGATGACAAGTATTTTTTTCAGATCAGTTCTTTTTGGCATTCGTCTTTCCCTCCTCCATCATCTGAATGAACTGTTTAAACAGATGGCTGCTGTCCTGCGGGCCGGGCGCGCTCTCCGGATGGTACTGCACTGTGAAAAGCCGGTCTTTGACGCATTTTACGCCCTCTACAGTGCCGTCGAGCAGATTGACGCAGGTGATTTCCAGGCCCGTGCCCGGCACGCTTGCCGGGTCGACGGCATAGCTGTGGTTCTGGCTTGTGATCTCGATTTTTCCGGTTTCCAGGTTTTTGACGGGATGGTTGCCGCCGCGGTGGCCGAACTTGAGCTTAAAGGTCTTTGCGCCGTAGGCCAGCGAAACGATCTGGTGGCCGAGGCAGATACCGAAGATGGGAAACTCGCCCCGGATTTCGCGCACAAGCTCGATGGCGGGCTGGACGTTTTCCGGGTCGCCCGGGCCGTTGGAGAGAAGCAGGCCGTCGGGGTGCAGATCCCGTATTTCCTGCGCGGTCGTGTTATACGGGACGATGGTGACATTGCAGCCGTGCCTGACGAGCATGCGCAGGATATTGAGCTTGATGCCGCAGTCGAGGGCGACGACGTTGTACTTATGGTTCGCTGTGCGCCGGTAATAGCGTTTTTTCGTGCTCACGCGCGCGACGGCGTCCTTCGGCATTTCATAGGCGCGCAGGGCGGCGAGCGCTTCTTCGGCCGGCCTGTCCGCATCGGTCAAAAGGACTTTGCAGCTACCCTCGTCCCGGATGATCCGCACGAGCTGACGGGTGTCTATCTCGCTGATGCCGGGAATGTGGTTCTCCTCAAATATCTCCGAGAGGGTCTTGGTATAGCGGAAGTTGCTCGGCTGCTCGCAGCATTCGCGCACGATCATCCCGCCGCACATGACGGCGCTGCTCTCGTAGTCGTCGTCCGTCACGCCGTAGTTGCCGATGAGCGGATAGCTCATCACGATCATCTGGTCCGTATACGACGGGTCCGACGCGATCTCCTGATAGCCCACCATGGAAGTGTTGAACACCAGCTCGCATATGGCGTCCCGGTGTTCGCCGAAACCGACGCCGTAAAACTCCATTCCGTTTTCCAATACGATTTTGCGATCTTTTATTCTTGCCATACTATTCTCCCATCCACGATCGTCATGACCGCTTTTCCAAAAACCCGCATACCGGCAAACGGCGTGCTCCTGCCCATGGACAGAAAGGCCTGCGGGTCGATTTCATATGCTGCGCTTACGTCCACTACCGTCAGATTTGCGCCGCCGCCGGACGTATAGGGCGCCTCCAGCCGGAATATGCGCCGCGGGGCGAGCGACATCAGCTCCACAAGCCGCTCCAGCGTTATGTAGCCGGTTTTCACAAGAGACGTATACAGGACCGGGAAAGCCGTTTCCAATCCCGACACGCCCATGGCGCTGCCGCGCAGGCCGCGGTTTTTCTCCTGAGCGCTGTGGGGCGCGTGGTCTGTTGCGATCATGTCGATCGTCCCGTCCCGGATCCCGTCCAGCAGGGCCTGGCGGTCCTCCGCCGAACGGAGCGGCGGATTCATTTTAAACCGGCCGTCCTCCTGCAGGTCCTCGTCGCAGAGCACAAGATAGTGGGGCGCCGTCTCACAGGTGACCGGCAGGCCGTCCTGCTTTGCCTTCCGGATCAGCTCTACGCTCTGCTTAGTCGAGACGTGGCAGACATGATAGCGGCAGCCCGTCCTGCGGCAAAGGTCCAGATCGCGGGCGAGCTGGGCCCATTCGCTTTGGGAGCTGATCCCGGCGTGTCCGTACCGCCGTGCATAGCGGCCGTCGTGTATATACCCGCCGCACAGCAGGCGCTCGTCCTCGCAGTGGGCTGCGATCAGCCCGTCCAGCCGCGCGCATTCGCGCATGGCGCGCTCCATCACCGCGCCGTCCTGCACGCCGCTGCCGTCGTCCGTAAAGGCGACGACATCCGAAGCAAGACCCGCCATATCCGCAAGTTCGCGGCCCTGCCTGCCGCGCGTTATCGCGCCGTAGGGATGCACATGCACTGCGGCGTCCTTCGCGATGCAGTCCAGCTGCAGACGAAGATGTTCCGGACAGTCAGGCGGCGGGTCCAGATTCGGCATGGAGCACACATCCGTAAACCCGCCGCGGGCCGCGGCCCGCGTACCCGACGCGATTGTCTCTTTATAAGAAAAACCGGGTTCTCTCAGATGAACGTGCACATCTGCGAGCCCCGGTAAGACAACTGAATTTTCCATGTCGAACACTTGATCAGCGCCGGCTGCGGCGGTAGCATCCTGAAAAATGGAAACACTATTCCCCTGGATCGCAAGCGCAGCTTTTTTGAAGCCGCTGTCCGTGTAAACCATTGCGCCAGACAAGAGCGTCCGCATAACAAGATACCCTCCATCCGTGTTTTTATTATTTTACAACATTATTTATAAAAATGCAATAGCATAGAAAAAATAAATCGCCATTATTTCAAAATTTGCGGATTATACTCTTCTCCGTCACCTTTTGGGGAAGATTTTGCATTTTACGGCACTGTCTTTTTACTTTCAGGAGATCCGCAAAATGAATAATTATTAGGTTTTTCCGCATAATATTTCCCTGCGTCAAAAACAGGCAGGCCGCTCCGGCCTGCCTGTCTGCTTATTGCTGATTACGCGTTGTCGACTGCGACCATATGGTCGATCAGATCGAGGATCTTGCAGGAGTAGCCCCACTCGTTGTCGTACCAGGAAACGAGTTTGACAAAGTCCTCCGTGAGCATGATGCCCGCCTTGGCGTCGAAAATCGAAGTGCGGGGATCGCCCAGGAAGTCGGAGGAGACGACGGCCTCTTCCGTATAGCCCAGGATGCCCTTGAGCTCCTGCTCGGAAGCGCGTTTCATCTCCGCGCAGATTTCTTCATAGGTCGTCTTTGTGGCGAGCTTGACGGTCAGGTCAACGACAGATACGTCCAGCGTGGGAACGCGGAAAGACATGCCGGTGAGCTTGCCCTTCAGAGACGGAATAACGAGACCGACTGCTTTTGCAGCGCCCGTAGAGGACGGAATGATATTCCCCGCCGCAGCTCTGCCGCCGCGCCAGTCCTTGGAGGAGGGGCCGTCCACCGTCTTCTGGGTTGCGGTTGTGGAATGAACCGTTGTCATCAGGCCCTCGGCAATCCCGAACTTGTCATGCACGACCTTGGCAAGAGGCGCCAGGCAGTTGGTCGTACAGGAGGCATTGGAGACGACGACCATATCCTTCGTATAGGTTTCCAGGTTGACGCCGCATACGAATGTCGGCGTATCCTTGTCCTTCGCAGGCGCCGAAATAACCACTTTCTTCGCGCCGGCCTTTACATGCGCCATCGCCTTTTCGGTCGTCGTGAATACGCCGGTGGATTCCACTACATATTCCGCGCCGCAGGCTGCCCAGGGGATCTCCGCAGGGTCCTTGCTCGCATATACGGAAACCGCCATGCCGTTTACGATCAGCTTACCGTCTTTCGAGCAGATCTCGCCGTTGAAACGGCCCTGCATGGTATCGTACTTCACCATATAGACCATGTAATCCACGTCGATAAACGGATCGTTGATGCCGACGATCTCATACTTTTCCGGCTGCGCTACCGCCGCGCGGAACACCAGACGGCCGATTCTGCCAAAACCGTTAATGCCTATTTTGATTGCCATATTTTCATCCTCCTTTATTATTTCATCCTATATTTTAACCTAAATATTGGCAATATGCAATATAAAACCGATTATCCTCCGCAAAATTAACAATATTGGCATGATTTATACGCGTTTCTAGGCTTATTTGGGAAGAGGGACAAAAGTTTATTTTCGTTTCAGAAAACGCAAATATTGTTATTGCCTTCTAAATACGGTATAATAAAATTACGATGTTATATTTTGCAGTGAGGATGAATCCGCATGTTATCCACGCCCAGGTTTACGCTTCAAAATATCATACAGCTTCTTCACCACATGGATCATCCCATGTCCACACTTCGTCGCTCATGGCGCCACGCTGCTCCATGCGCCATTTGCCCAGAAGC
>CAJLRT010000112.1 GCA_905209135.1 uncultured Eubacteriales bacterium | reverse complement strand
CTTTCGGACAGCTCCATCACAAGCTCGTCGTACAGCGAGGAGACGCTGACGCCCAGCTCCTCGAGAATTTCATCCGCCTTGCAGCCCTGTTCGCGCAGCAGGGCGAGCAGGATGTGCTCGGTGCCGACATAGTTGTTCTGCAGGTTGCGCGCTTCGTAATAGGAAGTTTCCAGAATCTTTTTGACGCGCGGGGTCATGTCCTGCGGCGTGACCGCAGACGGCGAGCCCACGCCGATGTTGTCCGCCACGGCGCGGACGGCCTTTTCCACCGTGATATCCTTGCCGCGCAGGACCTGGGCGGCCACGCCGTCCTGCGCGCGCAGCAGACCCAGCAGCAGGTGTTCGGTGCCGATATAGCTGTGTCCCAGCTCGGCCGCCGACTGCAGCGCCAGGTTCAGGGCCTTGCCGGCCCGTTGCGTGAATCTGTCAAATGTCATAGTTCATCCCTCTATTCTATATTGGGTTTCATGCCGCGCAGGGCTTCCCTGCACATATTGGCGCGGATCGTGTCGCGTTCGGCGGGCTCCAGCGCCCGGCCCTGCCGCGCGGCAATGGACGCGGGCCGGGTCTGCGCAAACAGCTCGTCGAGCGTGTCCAGGCCGCCCTTGAGCAGACCGGAGGCCAGCCCGGTGCGGCACAGCGAGTAATACTTCAGGAATTCCGCGCCGTTCATCAGCCGCGCGCTTTGCAGCGCGCCCCAGGCGCGCAGGACTTTGTCCTCAAAGACCAGGGGGTTCGCGTCGCGCCAGTATTTAAGCAGCCGCGCCTCCTCGGAGATTACGCTCTGGATGACTTCGCCGAGGCGCTCGAGCGTCTCGTGCTCGTTCACGCCCAGGGTGATGCGGTTGGAAAGCTGGTACAGATCGCCCTCGGCCTGGCTGCCTTCGCCGTATACGCCGCGGACGGTCACGCCCAGGCGGCCTGTCTCGCTGACCAGCTTATCGACTGCGTGCAGGGCTGTAATCGCCGGCAGGTGGAGCATTACGGAGGCGCGCATGCCGGTGCCTACGTTGGTGTGGCAGCTTGTCAGGTAGCCCCACTGCTCGCTGTATGCATAGCCCAGCTTTTCGCCGAGCAGGCGGTCGAGCTGTTTTGCCGTCCTGTAGGCGGCCTCCAGCCCCAGCCCCTTTTCCAGAACCTGTATGCGGAGGTGATCCTCCTCGCATATCATGATTGACACATTTTTGGATTTATTTACAATCAGGCCCCGGCCTTTCGGGCCTCTGGCAAATTCCGGGCTGATCAGATGCTCCTCCGCCATGGCCAGAACCTGAATCTCAGGCAGGCTGTCCATGTCGATATAGTCGTAATCGCGGCCCATATTCGAGTTTGCGGAAAAGAAAGCCGCGCGCACCTTTTCGCACAGATCCCTGCGCTGCCGCTCGTTCATGCGCGTCGGAAAGGGGAAGCCGGTCAGGTTCCTCGCGAAACGTATGCGGCTGCTGATCGCCGCCGTCTGCTGCTTATGCGCCATGCTGTTCTTCCTCCAGTTTCCTGATCTCGTCCCTGAGCACCGCCGCTTTCTCAAATTCCTCCGCGGCCACCGCCTGCTGCAGCGCTTCGCGCTTCTGTTCCAGCGGCGTTTTTGCCTTTGCCGGTTTGGCCGGCTTTGCCGCGCGCCGCCCCTGCTCCACCATGGGCCGGATGGGTTCGGGCGCCCAGTCCGCTTCGGGCTTGTGCGTCACGTCGCCGTGCACGCGCCGGATCGCGTCGCGCAGTTCGTTTTCAAAGAAGGAATAGCACTCCGCGCAGCCGATCCGGCCGATCTGCGCAATGTCACCCATGGTCGCGCCGCATGTCGGGCAGGCGCGCTCTGCGGCCGCCGCGCGGACAAGGCTCGGGAATCCGAACCCAAAGCCGCCGAAAGAGAAATTCCCGACGGACATTTCCTTCGCGCACTGCGGGCAGAGATACATCTCCGTTTTCTTCCCGTTGATGATCTGGCTGTAATAGGTGTTGGCTTCATTTTTGTTGCATTTTTGGCATAACATCGTCGATTCCTCCTTATGCGATAATGGCTACAAGCATATTTTTGAAAATGTCGGCGCGCACTTCGCTGCGCCGTTCCCGCTCCAGGCGGGAGAGAACCTTATCCGAAACGGCGGCCGCCATGAGCCGCGCCTGTTCGGCTGTGATGACCTCAAAATCACACATGTTTTTGAGGTAGCGCTCGGCTGTCACGGCGTCGAGCCGGTCGCCCACGGCGTTGACAATGTGCATCACATGTCCCGCGCGGTCGCTCTCTACGCGGTAAATACGGATGTATCCGCCGCCCCCGCGCCGGCTTTCGATGACAAATCCCTGTTCGGGGCGGAACCGTGAATCGAGCACATAGTTGATCTGGCTCGGGACGACGTTGAAGTGCTTCGCCAGTTCCTGGCGCTGCAGTTCGAGCACGCCGTTGGAATCCCCCAGCAGTTCATAGATGAAAGCGGCGATCTGGTCGCTGATTCCCATTTGGCAATCACCTGCTTTTAATGTTTTTTTTGATGTTGACTATATTTGACCTTTGATTTAATTATACTCACTTTGCGCAGGATGTCAAACCACAAATACTGCGATATATTCATGAATATAGGCGTAAATTCGCTTGTGCGCAATTATGTCTCATTTTTCTTCACGGTGCTTTTATTATCTTCTTTTTTCTTGGATTTGCTCTCTATCGAAAAGCGTTTTTTGTACTGATGTTCCGCACTGCTTTCAAAATAGTCAGGAAGATAGAACTCTTCGCCGAATTCGGCGTCATTGTCGTAAACGCGTCTTTTGCTCATTATCCATTCTCCTTCTGTTTTGTATCATTATTGTATGTGCCGCGCGTGTTTTTATTCCCAGGTACAGGCGTGGAAGAAGAATTTGTGCAAATGATACTTGTATGCAGGCTACAGAGCGGGCAAAAAAATCGGAGCAAGCGATCATCGCTTGCTCCGGCGTGGTCGGGATGACAGGATTCGAACCTGCGGCATCTTGGTCCCAAACCAAGCGCTCTACCAAACTGAGCCACATCCCGAAGTATGGAACAGTCCTTATTATACCCTGCTTTGAAAGGGAGGTCAATGCAAAATTTTATTTTTCTTTCGCAAAGTTATTGACATTTACCGAAATGATAATTATACTATTAATACGCGCGTTTCCCTTGCATGTTGCGCGAGACAAGCGAGTGTGCTGGAACTGGCAGACAGGCACGTTTGAGGGGCGTGTGTCCATGACGTACGGGTTCAAGTCCCGTCACTCGCACCATATGCGGATATGGCGGAATCGGCAGACGCGCTAGATTCAGGTTCTAGTGGTAGCAATACCGTGGAGGTTCAAGTCCTCTTATCCGCACCACGTCGGAACGAGTTTTACTCGTTCCGATTTTTTATTTCATAAAAAATCAGTCGCCCGTTCCACTGTTCCTCCCTTTCCTCAAAAGGTCACGCACGGCAGAACAGCGGCCTATCGTTCCGTTTCCTCTGCGCGCGAAAACTGCGCCGAATGGGCCTACTCTTCCTTTCAGCATCAAAGCATGTGCTTTGATGCTAGTTGTGAGATGCAACAATCCCGGCATTCCTGTTCGCTTGCAGGGGCCCTCACAACGTTCCGCCTTGCTACCAACCTTTTTCGGGCTGCGCAAGTTTAACCATAACATACAGAACGCTGAAAATACCTTTTTATTATAAGTGCGTTGCATTGACAACATGCCGCGGGGCTCAACTTGTGTTCAGCGACCGGCGCGGATTCAAAAAAGTTCCGGCTCCTTTGCATGCGTGCTGATAAACGCCCTGTCCGTCCGCCCGCCGCGCACTTTTGCCCGATCCCCCATTCTCTGCTTCTCATCCTGTTTTTCACAATCCCCTCCTGCGTCCCTCCTGCGGACGCAATTTGGATTCGCGGCGCGGCGCATACATATTTTTCTTGCGCGCGGCAATGCTATAACCAAACGTAAAAGGAAGGGTTTACTATGCGTTTGAAAAAAACAATCTGTTGTCTTGTGTCGGCGCTGCTCATGGTAAGCGTGCTGGCCCCCTCCTCATCGGCCCTTTCCCGGCAGGGCTCGCGGGGCGAAGAGGTGACGCAAATCCAGCAAAAGCTCAAAAACTGGGGGTACTATACCGGCTCCGTCGACGGGATCTTCGGCCCGCAGACGACTGCTGCGGTGCGGCTGTTTCAGGAGCGCAACGGCCTTGCTGTGGATGGAATCGCGGGCCCCAAAACGCTGGCGGCCATGGGGATCCAGAACAGCTCCACAGGGAGCACGGGCAGTTATACGAACGACCAGTATCTGCTGGCAAAGATCATTTCCGCCGAGGCGCGCGGCGAACCCTATAACGGTCAGGTCGCGGTAGGCGCCGTCGTCCTCAACCGGGTCAAGCACCCGTCGTTCCCGAACACCATCTCGGGCGTGGTCTACCAGAAAGGCGCGTTTACCGCCATCGTGGACGGCCAGTTCAACGAGCCGATCGCCGATTCCGCGTTCAAGGCCGCAAAGGACGCCATGAACGGCTGGGATCCGTCCGGCGGCGCGATCTACTATTACAACCCCGAACGTACGACAAACCAGTGGATCTATTCCCGTGAGGTCATCACCACAATCGGAAAACACGTCTTCGCAAAATAATGTGAAAAGCGGAGCAGGCATATAGCCTGCTCCGCCCTTTCTCTCATGCGGGACGGCGCGCCGCAGCCGTCTGTGCCCCGCCCCTGGCATCCGTTTTAGCGCGTCTGAATCGCATATGCTTTTCACGGAAATGGGCGCCCAGCCTTTGTTTTCTGCGCCTTTCAAAAAAAATTTCAGAAAACAGAAAAAAAGTATTGACAACCGCACGCCTGTTTGGTATTATTAATAAGCTCGCTCCGACGAACAGCGAGCAAAATCATCCAAAAGCGCTTTGGCGCCGGCGGATACGGACCTTGAGAATTGAACAACGGAAAGGAAAAGGGACCTGTTGATTACCCTGGAG
>CAJLRT010000111.1 GCA_905209135.1 uncultured Eubacteriales bacterium | reverse complement strand
TGCTCTGTACTCAGCTGCACCTTACCGGCGTTATAGACGACGTAGTAATCCGAATTATCGCTGAAGAAATATTTGCTGTAGTTCGCCGCGGCATATACATCCGTAACGTCCACGTTTACCCCGGCCGCGGGGGTTTCTTTCTTCGACACGCCCAGAGATGCGCCTTCTGTCATCGGGCCGTCAATGGTGATCATAAGCGGCTCATTTAAATGGCTTTTGCTGATGTAGATATTGCTCGTTTTGCCCTTCAGTGTGTTGTCCTTCACCACCGGATTTCCCGAGACCTTAAAGGACTGTCCTTCATAGTAGTAGATCCCGCCGGCGCTGCTGCTTATAGTCGACGCGTTGCCTGTGATCTCACCGCCGGACAGGGTCAGGTTTCCACTGTTGAGGTAGATACCGCCAAGCTGCGTATTGCCCGTGATGCTGCCACCGGATATATTGATCTCATTCTTGGTATGGTTAATTGAATACACACCGCTGCCAGAATTGGCTGCGATGGTACCGCCGGAGAGGTTGAATATACTGTTCGCACTGCTTGAGCTGCCTTGATTTAAATAAACGCCGCCGCCAGCACTTGTCGCCGCCACATTATCCGAGACGCTTCCGCCGTACATATTGAACGTACCGCCCAGGACAGCTACGCCGCCGCCGCCGCGGCCATCGGTCCAGTACTGCGTGTTACCCACAATGCTTCCGCCATACAGGTTGAATCTGCCTGCGGAAATGCCTACGCCGCCGCCGTATGTTGCAGCGCGATTCCCGGCGATGTTGCCGGAATAGAAATTAACCACGGCGTTCGTATTGCCCACGTTGAGCGCGCCGCCGGCTCTGCCGGTGCCTCCTGCAACGTTAGCCGTTTCATAGCCGCCCGTGATCACGCCGCCGGTGAGATTATACTCCTTTTCTCCGCTATAGGAACCATCCTTGTCCCAATGCCACAGTCCGTCGTCATCGAGATACCCTTTTATGACAACGTCGGTGCAGTCACAGATGTTCAGACCATAGCTGCTGTCCTTTATGAGCTTAAACGTGGCAAGATCGAGCACATAGCCGTTGAGGCAGAGATTGGAATCTGTGCCCAGGCTGTCGATGGTAAGGTCGCCCGTGAGGGTAACATCCTCTTCCAGATAGTAATTGCCAACCGGCAGTGTGCCGCTGGTGATCGTCAGGGGCTGATATGTCACACTCTCGTGTCCCGTATGGTCGCTCATCGCGCCGCCGCAGATGCAGTGCGTATGAATGGGAGGCGCCATTTTTACATATTTTT
This sequence comes from uncultured Eubacteriales bacterium, assembly GCA_905209135.1. Lineage (GTDB taxonomy): Bacteria > Bacillota > Clostridia > Oscillospirales > UMGS1783 > UMGS1783. Next base: position 3,691 of record CAJLRT010000111.1, on the reverse strand, counting down.
GATTCCCATACGTAATATCATTTGCGTTCGCCGCATCGTCGCCCGCGCCCAATGTCTCGCCGGCAGAAGCCGTACCGTTTACCAAATATGGACGATCAGCGCTCAGCGTTGCATCGCCGACTATAACCGACGTGGCGGTTTCGCCTGCTGCAAGCGCTACGATCCCCATGTTGGGGACGATACCAATCAGCAGACAGCATGTAAGCATGAGAGCCAGTATCCTGTGCTGTCCTGCCCGAAAAAACGTTTTTAAACTCCGCATTCTTTGTTTTCCTCCTGTTTGTGATGGATGGTTTTGTTTTCCTGCCGGTGTTATTTGCGAGTGTTCGACTTCCTGTTATTTGCGCTTTTTAACGAGATTCTTCCTTATAGTGATGGCCGCCAGCCACACACAGGCTATTAAGGACAACCAGAACAGTATTGCAAACACAGTGGCAATCGCAATACTCTTCTCGCGGGGAAAAAGCAGAATCATCACCACCGAAAGTGTCAGCATCCCGGCTGAAAGCAAGACCTTCCATTTTTTCAACACATTTTCACCTCCTTATTTTCAGCGGGTAGAGGTTGTGCATTGCTTATAAAATAAGCAATACAAGGGATATCCCTTGTCGAAATTTCTTTTTCGTTTGCAATAGGCCATTTTATCAGTTTCATTATATCACTTGTACGATAAAAAATCTACAAAAACGCTTCAAATTCTTCTTTTTTCATCACACCAGATGGACAAAGTCAATGAACAAGCGTTCATTATATCGACAGACAGAACCTGCAGCGCCAAACAGGATGATAAAAAACATAAGGAAAGGCGAACCTGTTCATCCGGTTCGCCTTTCCCTCCTATTCGGTTGCTTTTGATTCCATGCCCAACGGCGTCGTGCTTTTTTATGCAAGGCCGGTTTTTTCACTGTGGTTCTGCGGCTGGGATTTGCCCAGGATTACAGGTTGTTTCTGGGCAAGGCTCAACACCATTTTTCAGGGCATTGAAATTTTAGTTTTGCATTTTTAAAATTGTCAATAAAATACCTGTTTTATTGACTAAAATGCAGGATTTGCAAGGCTTTTCGGCGTAAAAAAAGACCCTGCAAGATTGCTCTTGCAAGGTCAATTTTTCTGTTATGGTTTTACAAATGGGTTTCACCCCAAATCACAGGTGAAAACACGCTTATTTGTTTTTTATAACGGCCTGCGCCGCCGCCAGGCGCGCGATGGGCACGCGGAACGGCGAGCAGGACACATAGTCGAGGCCGGCTCTGTAGCAGAATTCCACAGAGGTCGGGTCGCCGCCGTGTTCGCCGCAGATGCCGAGCTTGAGTCCGGGCTTGGTCTTGCGGCCCAGCTCCACCGCCATTTCAATCAGCCGGCCGACGCCCTCCTGGTCAACGCGCGCGAACGGGTCGTTCTCGAAGATCTTCTTCGCATAGTAGTCCTCCAGGAACTTGCCGGCGTCGTCGCGGGAGAAGCCGAAAGTCATCTGGGTCAGGTCGTTTGTGCCGAAGGAGAAGAAGTCGGCTTCGGCCGCGATCTTGTCCGCGGTGACGCAGGCGCGGGGCACTTCGATCATGGTGCCGACCTTATAGTCGAGCTTGACGCCCGCTTCGGCGATGATCGCGTCCGCCGTGGCGGTGACGACGCTCTTGACATACTTGAGCTCCTTGACGTCGCCCACGAGCGGGATCATGATCTCGGGGGTGACGTTCATGCCCTCCCTGTTCACATTGATCGCAGCCTCGATGACGGCGCGCGTCTGCATTTCGGCGATCTCGGGATAGGTGACGGCCAGGCGGCAACCGCGGTGGCCCAGCATCGGGTTGAACTCGTGCAGGGAGTTGACGGTGGCTTTCAGGTCGTCAAAGGTGATGCCCATCTCGGCGGCGAGGGTGCGGATCTCGTCGTCCTCATGGGGCAAAAATTCGTGCAGGGGCGGGTCCAGATAGCGGATGGTGACGGAATAGCCTTTCATGGCCTTGAAGATACCCTCAAAGTCGCCGCGCTGCATGGGCAGCAGTTTGGCGAGCGCGCGCTTGCGCTGCTCGACCGTCTTGGCGACGATCATCTCACGGATGGCCGCAATGCGGTCGGCCTCAAAGAACATGTGCTCCGTGCGGCACAGGCCGATGCCCTCCGCGCCGAAAGCGTACGCCTGGGCGGCGTCCTTCGGGGTGTCTGCGTTGGTGCGGACTTTCAGGGTGCGGATTTCGTCCGCCCAGCCCATGAACATATCGAATACCTTTGAGGTGGCCGCGGCCACCATGGGCAGCGCCTCGAGGTAGATATTGCCGGTCGAGCCGTCGATGGAGACGAAGTCGCCCTCCTTCACGGTTTTTCCGCCGAGCACGAAGAACTTCTCCTCCTCGTGCATGTCGATCTCGCCGCAGCCGGCCACACAGCAGGTGCCCATGCCGCGGGCGACGACCGCCGCGTGCGAGGTCATGCCGCCGCGCACCGTCAGGATGCCCTGGGCGGCGGCCATGCCCTCGATGTCCTCCGGAGAGGTTTCGAGGCGGACAAGCAGTACCTTTTCGCCGGCGTCAGCATGCGCCTTGGCTTCCTCCGCTGAGAAATACACCTGGCCGCAGGCCGCGCCGGGAGAGGCGGGCAGGCCCTTGCCGGCGGCCTTGGCGGCCTTGAGCGCGGCGGCCTCAAACTGCGGGTGCAGCAGGGAATCCAGTTGTTTGGGCTCCACTTTCAGCAGCGCCTCTTCCTTGCTCAGCATGCCCTCCTCCACGAGGGCCACGGCGATATTGAGCGCCGCGGCGGCCGTGCGCTTGCCGTTGCGGGTCTGCAGCATATACAGCTTGCCGTTTTCAATGGTGAACTCCATGTCCTGCATGTCGCGGTAGTGCTTTTCCAGCGTCTCGGCGATGTTCGCGAACTGCTCGTACACCTGCGGCATGACTTCGCGGAGCTGTTCGATCGACTGGGGCGTGCGGATGCCGGCCACGACGTCCTCGCCCTGCGCGTTCATGAGGAACTCGCCGTACAGCTTCTTCTCACCGGTGGACGGGTTGCGCGTGAACGCGACGCCGGTGCCGCTGGTCTCGCCCATGTTGCCGAACACCATGGACTGCACGTTGACGGCGGTGCCCCACCAGGACGGAATCTCATTCATGCGGCGGTAGGTGATGGCGCGCGCGTTCTCCCAGCTACGGAATACGGCCTTGACGGCTTCGATGAGCTGCTCGCGCGGCTCGGAGGGGAAGTCGGCCCCTTTCTGCTCTTTATAGTAGGCCTTGAAGCGGACGACAAGCTCTTTCATGTCGTCGGCCGTCAGCTCGGTGTCGAGCTTGACGCCCTTCTGCTCCTTGATTTCGTCGATAATACGCTCAAACGTGGACTTCGGCAGCTCCATGACTACGTCCGAGAACATCTGGATAAAGCGGCGGTAGCTGTCGTAAGCGAAGCGCTCGTTGCCCGTCAGCCGCGCAAGGCCGACGACAACCTGGTCGTTGAGGCCGAGGTTGAGGATGGTGTCCATCATGCCGGGCATGGACGCACGCGCGCCGCTGCGCACCGAGACGAGCAGGGGATTTTCCGCGTCGCCGAACTTCTTGCCGCAGATCTCTTCCATTTTGGCGAGGTATTCGTAAATCTCGTCCTCAATTTCTTTCGCGATCTTCTGGCCATCCTCATAATATCTCGTACAGGCCTCGGTCGTAACGGTGAACCCCTGGGGGACGGGCATGCCGAGATT
>CAJLRT010000110.1 GCA_905209135.1 uncultured Eubacteriales bacterium | reverse complement strand
CCGTCCGCGCAGAACAGGTGCTTGTAATTGTGTTTATCCAGGAAATAGGAGCGCACGTCGACAAAGAAGCTGCCCGTCTCGCGCGCGATCTTGCCGATGGTGTTGGAATAGAGTTCCTGGAAGCGGTAGATCATGTGCACGTCGCCGAGCCACTTGACGATATTCTGCTTTGACAGGCCCGTCTTTGTGATCCAGCCGATATAGCGCTCCGCGTCGATGGGCGGCAGCGACATCAGCAGCGGCGTGATGCCCTTGTCCTTGATCGCTTTGACCGCGCCGCGCATCATCCCCTCAAACTTTGACAGCGGCGTTTTGGGCAGGTGCTCCGCCTCGGGCGCGGCTGCGACTTCCTCCCAGTTGAAATCACAGTCGTTCCCGCCGTACTCCACAAGTATCATATCGCAGGGGGATGTCTCCTGCTTTTTCAGGCCTTTCTCCAAAAGCTGGCAGCCCTTGGTGACGGTACAGCCGAAGCTGGACTTGTTCTGAATGTCCACAGGGAACTCCTGCATGAACGCGTCGATCTTGCCGCCTCTGGAAAAACAGTAGCGGTTGTCCTCGCCCAGTATGACGCCCCTCATGACGGAGTCGCCGTAAATTTGAACTTGTTTGCGCATGTTCGATCCTCCTCTCACGCTGCATGGTTTTTTCATGTGTTCCGGACTCTGCCGCGGCGGCCGCGGCGCTTACTTCTGCATATTCAGCGACATTTCCTGCCACTGCTGGCGCGTAATGAGCACCTTGCGCGGCTTGCTCCCCTCGTAGGGGCCGACGATGCCGCGGCTCTCCATCTCGTCGACAATCCGCGCGGCGCGCGAATACCCGAGCTTCAGCCTGCGCTGCAGCAGCGACACGGACGCAAGGCCCGCGTCCACCACGGCTTCCACGGCGTCGGGGAACATGGCGTCGTACTCCTGGTCGCCGCCCTCGCCGCCCTCGCCGGGCGACTGGGTCTCGCTGGCGTTGCGCTCGATCTCCTCCATGACGCTCTCGTCGTAATTGCTCGACGAGAGCTCCTTGATGGACTCGACCACGCGCCGGATTTCCCCGTCGCTGACGAAACAGCCCTGCACGCGCAGCGGCTTTGTACGGCCGATGGGCAGATAGAGCATATCGCCGCGGCCGCGCAGTTTTTCCGCGCCGGACATATCCAGGATAATGCGCGAATCGACCTGGCTTGCGACCGCAAAGGCGACGCGCGAGGGGATGTTCGCCTTGATGATGCCGGTGATGACGTCCACAGACGGGCGCTGGGTCGCGATGACGAGGTAGATGCCCGCGGCGCGCGCCATCTGGGCCAGGCGGCAGATGGCGTCCTCCACCTCGTGGGGCGCGCACATCATGATGTCGGCCAGCTCGTCGATGATGATGACGATGCTCGGTAAGTATTTTTCGCCGTTTTCGGCGGCGTATTCGTTGTAGGACTGGATGTTGCGCGAAGAACTTTCGGAAAAGAGCTTGTAGCGGTTCATCATCTCGCCCACGGCCCACTTGAGCGCGCCCGCCGCCTTTTTCGGGTCGGTCACGACGGGGCTGATCAGGTGCGGGATGCCGTTGTACACGTCAAGCTCGATGCGCTTGGGGTCGACCATGACCATTTTGACTTCGTCGGGCCGCGCTTTATAGAGTATGCTCATAATCAGGGAGTTGACAAACACCGATTTGCCTGAGCCGGTCGCACCCGCGATGAGCAGGTGGGGCATTTTGGCAAGGTCGGTTACAATGGTATTGCCGGAAATATCGAGCCCGAGCGCCGCGGTCAGCTTGCTCTGGCCGGACTGAAACGCGTCGGACGCGACGATGCGGCGCAGGGCGATGGAGGTGGAATCCTTGTTCGCGACCTCGATGCCGATCGTGCCCTTGCCGGGGATGGGCGCTTCAATGCGCACGGCGGCGGCCTTGAGGGCGAGCGCGATATCCTCGGACAATGTAGTGAAGCGGCTGATTTTCACGCCCGGGCCGGGCTTGAGCTCATAGCGCGTGACGGAGGGACCGCGGCTGATGTGCTCCACCTTGGCGGCGACGCCGAAGGCGGCCAGGGTGTCGATCAGCTTTTTGGCGGTCGCGCGCAGCTCGCCGTCCATACCGTCGCGGCTGGGGCGCTTCTCCTCGTCGAGCAGGGAGATGTCGGGCAGTTTATAGTTGGCGTATTCGTCTTCGGGCGCGGCCGCGGCGAGCGACTTGTCTATCTCCTTTGCGTCCAGCGCGTCAACGGGGACGGGCGCGGGCGACACCGGCGGCGACGCGGGACGCAGCTCGTCCGGCACGGCGCGGTCTATGGCGTGAATAATATCCGCAAACTCCGGCTCCTCCGGCAGCGCGGACACGGGTGCGGGGTCCGGGTCGGGCCGGGGCTCAGGTTCGGGCAGCGGGGCCGCGTCCGGGACCGGGATGTCCCGGATCGGGGCGCGTTCCAGCGCGGGCGCGGGCGCGGGCGTAGGCGTAGGCGCGGACTGTTCGCGCCGCTTCTTTTTCGGACGGGCGACCGGTTCGCGCTCAGGCAGCGTTTCGGTGATGGTGTCGCCCAGCTCCTCCGCCGTAAATGGGAACAGGGCGCGCTTGAGGCGCACAAAGAAGCTGCCCAGGCAGAACACGAGCGACGCGGCCAGGATAAAGCCCACCACGATCCCCGCGCCGACCTTGTCCAGAAGCATAATCAGCGGCGTGCAGATCAGGCCGCCGAGCACGCCCCCGGAGGTGAGTTCGCCGCCTGTTTTGTACAGCGTGGACACGAAGGCGGAAAAGGGCACGCCCGCGTACCCTTTGGCGTACTCGGAAAAGATGTGCAGAAACACGGACAGGGCCAGCACAGAGACGGCGCCGAACCAGATTCTGATCCGCGTATTGGACCTGTTTTTGGAAAACGCCAGGCCGACGCCCGCCGCCAGCAGCAAAACCGGCAGAAGGAAGGCGGGAATGCCCAGCAGCCCTTTCAGGAAAGCGCCGATCCACCGGCCGACGATTCCCGTTGCGTCCGTCAGCAGGGACAGGGTGACAAACACGGCGAGCAAAGCCAGGCCCAGCATCCAGACATAGGACGGGACCCGTTCCTGCGCCGCGGTCTTTTTTGCAGGCCGTTTTTTTGCGGCGGGTTTTCTTGATTGTGTGCCACGCTTTGCTTGCGCCATAGTTTCACTTCCGTATTTTTACTTCAAACCGTACTGCGCCGTTATTTCACGAGCGAATAGATGATGACGAACAGGCCCATGGCCGCGCAGTAATAGGCGAAAACGCCGAACTTCTCTTTTTTCACAAGGTACTGGATCAGCTTGATGGCGGCGAATCCCGCGGCGGCGGCGACTGCCATGCCCGCGATATACGGGCCGAGATTGACTTCAGAGAGCATGTGCGCCGCGTCGGACAGGTGCAAAGCGGCGCTGCCCAGGATGGCCGGGATAGAGAGGATGAAGGAGAACTCCACCGCGCTTGCGCGGCTCAGGCCGCACAGCAGGCCGGAGGTGATGGTCGAACCGGAGCGGGAGATGCCGGGCGTGAGGGCCACGCCCTGAAACGCGCCGATGATGAGCGCGTCGCGCACTTTCATGTCCTTCATGGTCTTGTTCCCTTTCTTCACCCGGTCGGCAAAGCTCAGCAGCAGGGCTGTGAAGAGCAGGGCGACGCCCACTGTAAGCATGGAGGAGAAGAGGATTTCCAGGTATCCGCGAAACGGGATAAAGGGAATCAGCACCGCCGTGGCGATCAGCACGAGGATGACCATGCGTTTGTCCTCGTCCGCCTTTCTGAAGGAGAAGCGGCCGCGGCACAGGTCGGCCACAAGGCCGCCGACCGCCTTGATCAGCCGCCAGATCCGGTGGCGGAAGGCGATGAATACGGCGACAAGCGTGCCGATGTGCACGAGCACGTCGAACAGCATATTGGCCGCGATGTCCTCGGAAAGCCCGAACAACTGCTGAAATATGACGAGATGGCCGGAGCTGGAGATGGGCAGAAATTCGCTCAGCCCCTGTACAAGCCCGAGAAGGATCGCTTCCAGATAATTCATAGAGACAGCCTCCACATTGAATTCGTGAATGGACAGCCCGCCGGCGGCGGGCACAAAGCTATAATGAAATAATTATAGCACATAAAAATAATATTTTCCAGTGAGATTTTTATGCGGGCGCGCGCAAATTTTTCCCGACCGCGCTACGCCTGCCCGCCGGCCTTGGACCTTGCCCTGGCCGCGAATTTCGCGCCGTCCACCACAAAGCGGGAGTGCACGCCCCTGCCGATTACGCCGGCGGCGTCGGAGCACGTAACCTCAAACTGCAGCGCGCGCCCGTCCACCGCGGTCAGGGTGCAGGCGCAAACCACCTCCATAGACACCGGTGTTGCGCTCAGATGCTGGATATCCAGCGCCGTGCCGACCGTTGTAAGGCCGTCCTCCAGCCCGCCCTGGGCGCAGAGATAGCACGCCTTTTCCATCAGCAGCGCCATGGCCGGCGTGGCGTACACCTCAAGTCCGCCGCTGCCGAGGGCGGCCGCGGTGTTCTGCGGCGTCACTTTCTCCGAAATGGTCATCTGCAATCCGACTTCCAGCATATTCCGTCTTCCTTTCTCACAAAAAAAGCTTTCGGGAAAAGTATACCATTTTTCCCTGAAAGCTTCAATGCCAACCCGATGAATTTGGCCGAGTTCATGAAATGCTTACAATTATTTTGCGCCCGGCTTGAAAATCAGCGCGAAGATATAGCCGAATACGATCACCGCCGCGATTCCCGCCGCGGCGGCGGACACGCCGCCGGACAGAATCCCGAACGCGCCCACCTCGTCGATGGCCGTTTTGACGCCGGTGGCAAGGCTGTACCCGAACCCGGTCAGCGGGACGGTCGCGCCTGCGCCGCCGAACTCGACGATTTTGTCATAGACGCCGACTGCCGTCAGAATGACGCCCGACGTGACATAGGCCACGAGGATACGCGCCGGGGTGAGCTTGGTATAGTCGATGAGCAGCTGCGCGATGACGCACAGCACGCCGCCCGTAATAAATGCGCAGATATAATCCATTTCGTCCTC
>CAJLRT010000109.1 GCA_905209135.1 uncultured Eubacteriales bacterium | reverse complement strand
ACCCAAACACGGATTTCACAGTGTCGAACAGGACCTTGATCTCCTGCACGAGCATGAGCAGCACTACGATCACCCCGGCAAGGGCGGTCAGCATGGCCTGGTCCTCCCGGCCGGAACGCATCAGTATCTGGTTTAAGACTGTCACAACTATGCCGACAGCCGCGATTTTAAAGATCAAATCCACATCCATATCCGTTTTCTCCGTCCCTCTATAATGTATCAGATCAGCACGACTGCGATCAGCGCGCCGCAGAGCAGGCCCAGCGAGCGGTACAGGCGCGCCTTGGCGCCGCACGCCTCGGCCGCTTCCTCGCGCTGGCGGCGCAGCCGGTCCGCCGCGCCGGCGCACACGTCGCGCTGGCCGGCAAGGTCCGTCTTGCCAAAGGCGGCCATGAACTCGTCCACAACCTGCCGGTCGCCGTCCGTGAGCTGGGGCGCGGGCGTATCCGCCCAGGCCGATACCAGATCCGGCGCGTGGGTCAGCCGCTCGTGAAAGGCCGAGACGACACGGTACTTCTCAAACTCGCCGAGCCCCGTCAGCCGCTCTACCAGCTCCAGCGCCGGCGTGCGGAAGTAGCGCATCTCGCTGTGTATGCGTCCGACAAGCTGGAGCAGGCCGTCCAGCTCAAACGTCCTGCGGCGCAGGCCCGCGGCTTTCAGGAACCCAGCCGAACCTGCGGCTGCGAACAGAAGCAGTATCCCGACGACTTTCATATTTCACACCGTCCCTTTCCCCATGTGTCCGCTGCACGCGCAGCACTTCCCGCAACGTGCCCGGGCGGCGGGCGCCCTCCAGCACTGCGATTACGTCGACCGCGCCCGCGTCCAGCAGCTTTGCCGCCTGAGGGCGGCGGGCCGCCTCCTCCGCGCTGCGCGCATGCAGGGAGAAGATGACCGGCACGCCCGCGCCCATGCCCTGCAGCACCGCTTCCGCCTCCGCCTCGTCGCCCAGTTCGTCGAACACGATCACATCCGGCGACAGGCAGCGCAGCGCCTGCAGAATCCCCTCCTTTTTGGGCGTGCCGTCCAGCACGTCCACGAGCGGGCCGAGGTCGTTCTGCGGCACGCCGCCGAACATGGAGGCGAGCTCGCCCCGTTCGTCCACGACGGCGACTTTCCGGCCCGCGCACGACAGCGACCGGATCAGGTCCTTGAGCACCGTCGTCTTCCCGCCGCCCGGCGGGGACACGATCAGGCCCGACCGGAGCCCGCTGCGGTCGTATATGTAGGGCAGAATCCCGTCCGCACAGCCCACGACCTGGCGCGCGATGCGGATATTGATAGACGAGATCTCCCGCAGGCCCGTCACGGCGCCGTCCTGCACCACCGTCCGGCCTGCAAAGCCGCAGCGGTGGCCGCCGGGGATGGTGACAAAGCCCTCTTTGAGCTCCTGCTCATACGCGTAGACCGAATTGCGGCACAGCTTATAAAAGGTGTCCTGCAGCTCGGCGCCCGTGCAGATATACGCGCCGGCGGCATGTTCCGTAAGTTCCCCGCGTACAGATAGAAAGAGGCTCTCCGCGCCGAACACCGCCGACAGGGGGCGGCCCGTCCGCAGCCGAAGCTCGGTGATCTCCCCCCGGCGGAAGGCCGGGATATTGGAGACGAGATCGGCCAGGCCCTCTTCCAGAAACCGTAAAACCTGTGAAAATGCGCTTGCGTTGTCCATAGGGTTGTCCTCCCTTTGTTACAGGATATTTGCGCAGCGCCGCATTTAGAACAGGGAAAAGCAAAAAACGCCGTCCACTTATTTTTCGTTTCCCTGCATATTTCCGGCGGGCCCGCAATAGTATTTACCGACAAAAGGATTGGGGGAGTAGTTTCGATGGATACAAGCAGACTTTACAGCGATATAAGCAAAAGAACCCAGGGCGACATCTATATCGGCGTCGTCGGCCCGGTGCGCTCCGGTAAATCCACCTTTATTAAGAAGTTTATGGAGACGCTGGTGATTCCCAATATCCAGAACGAGTTCCAGCGCGAGCGCGCCGTGGATGAACTGCCCCAGAGCGCGGCGGGCAGGACGATCATGACGGCGGAACCGAAATTCATACCGGATGAAGCGGTGCGCGTCGACCTGTCCGACAACGCGTCCTTCCGCGTCAAAATGATCGACTGCGTCGGCTATATCGTGCCGAGCGCGCTCGGGTATATTGAAAACGACATGCCGCGCATGGTGATGACCCCCTGGTTTGAAAAGCCGGTGCCGTTCAACATGGCGGCTGAAATCGGCACGAAAAAGGTGATTACCGACCATTCGACCATCGGGCTTGTCATCACGACCGACGGCAGCTTCGGCGAACTGCCGCGCGGGGAATACGAGGAGGCCGAGCAGCGCGTTATTGCAGAGCTGACGGAAATCGGGAAGCCGTTCGTCGTCGTCCTCAACTGCTTCGACCCCGCCGCAGCCGACTCGAGACGCCTGGCTGACGCGATGGAGCAGAAATACGGCGTGCCCGTTCTGCCCGTCAACTGCCTTGAACTGGCGGAAAATGACATTAAGGACATTCTGGAGACGATTCTGTTTGAATTCCCGGTCAAGGAAATCGGCGTAAACATCCCGACCTGGATCGAGGTGCTCGACGAGGACAACGAAATCAAACGCTCCTTTTACAGCACCATCATGGAACAGTCGGCGCAGATCCAGAAAGTCAAGCAGATACGCGATTACAGCGCCTGCCTGACCGGCAATGAATACATAACCGAAGCGCAGGTCAAAAACGTCGATCTCGGGCGCGGCAGCGCGGTCATCGACGTCCAGGTCCGGGCCGGGCTGTTCTATGAGGTGCTCGCCCAGGCCACCGGCCTCGACATTAAAAACGAAGGGGACCTGATGCTCACCCTCACCCAGCTCTCCCGCGCCAAGGCCGAGTACGACAAGTACGCCAGCGCCATTATGCAGGCGCAGACGGTCGGCTACGGCATTGTGACCCCCGCGACGGAGGAGCTGACCCTGGAAGAGCCCGAGCTGATTAAGCAGGGCGGGCGCTACGGCATCCGGCTCAAGGCCTCCGCGCCGTCGATTCACATGATTCGCGCCGACATTGAAACCGAGGTCTCCCCCATTGTCGGTACCGAGAAGCAGTCGGAGGACCTGATTACCGATATTCTGCGCGAGTATGAGGATAACCCCGCGAAAATATGGGAGTCCGACATCTTCGGCAAGTCCCTGTATGACCTCGTCAACGACGGCATGCTCAACAAGCTCTATAAAATGCCGGGCGAGGCGCGCGAAAAAATGCAGGAGACGCTGCAGCGCGTCATCAACGAGGGCAGCGACGGCCTGATCTGCATCATCCTGTAAAAACGGAGCCATATGCGCCGGACACAGCGTCCGGCGCGCTTTTTTTGTGCGGCGGCGGTTGACAGGGCGCGGCGGCGGGGCTATGATGATAGGAGCCACAGGGCCGGATGTAAAAGGAGAGGATGGACGGCATGACGAACAACGACAGGCTCATACGCTGGATACAGAGGCGGGCGGAGGGATTTCGCGGCGACATCGCCGTCATCGCCGCATACGGCTCCTATATCAACGGTACGGCCAACCCGCGCTCCGATGTGGACTGTTATTTCGTCCCCAAGACGGAGCGCGGCGGCAAATTCGCGGCGACCTTTATTCTGGCCGGCGTGGGCTACGACATATTTCCCATGAACTGGGCGCGCCTGGAGCGCATTGCGGACCTGCGCGATCCGCTTACTCCCCTTGTGGGCGACGTGCGCCTGCTCTACTGCGACACGGAGGCGGACCTGGAGCGGTTCGGGCGGCTCCAGCAGGCACTGCGGGACAACCTGAACGATCCGGCCCGCGCCCGCGCCGCGGCAAAGGAGCGCTACGCACTGGCGCGCGCCCTGTACGCCGGGATGGCGCATACGCGCGGGCTCACCGGCGCGCGCGTGCTGGCAGGCCGGATTCTCATGGCGCTGGCCGACGCGGCCGCGGCCTGGAACCAGGAGTATTTTCACTTTGGCCTGAAACGGCAGTTTGCAGACCTGCGGCGCTTCCAAAACATGCCCGCGCGGTTTACGGACGATTACCTGCGCGTCATACAGGCCGAAAGCAAGGCGCAGACCGCCGCGGCCTGCGCCTCGCTTCTGGCCTCCTTCAGCGCCTATACGGGCTGGGACGCGCCCGTCCCCGGCGGGCCGCCGGCGGAGCAGCCGCAAGCCGCCGCGCAGGCGGGCGCGGAGCCGATCCCCTGTTATGCCTCGCTTGCCGGGCTGTACGAGGAAATACGCTCCTCCTTTCAAAAAATATACGCCTGCCGCGAGAGCGGCGACGCTGTTCTCGCCTTCCTCTGCGCGGCATGCCTGCAAAGCGAGCTGATGGAAATTTCGCGGGAATACGACTTTTTCCATGCATACCGCTTCGGCGACCTGCAGCCGCTGGCCAGCGCCGCGGAAAAAGCCGAAAACGCCCTGGTACGCAGCATTGAAGCCGCGGGCGGACGGATAAAGCGCTATGCAGATTTCGCCGTGTTTGAACAGGCGGCGCTTTGAAAAAAAGCGGGCGGGCCGGTTTGTTCCGGCCCGCCCTTTTGCAAATATAAAAAATGTGCCGATCTCTATTGACATTCACTACTGTTTATTGTATAGTAGTGATTGTAATCCAGTATAGAAAGAGGAAAAGATAATGAACGTTCAGTACAAAAAAGGGGTGCTGGAGCTGTGCGTGCTGGCCCTGCTGAGCCGGGGCGACCGCTACGGTTACGACGTATCGGAGCTGCTGTCCCGCAAAATCGACATTTCCGACGGGTCGGTCTATCCCATTCTGCGCAAACTGAAGGCGGAGGGGCTTGTGACTGCCTACCTGTCCGAGGACAGCGGCGGGCCGCCGCGCAAATACTACCGGCTCACGGGGCTGGGCGAAACGGAATACCGGCGCGCACGCGCCGAATGGCTTGCATTTGCGCAGACGGTCGGCGAATTGCTGAAGGAGGAACAGAAATGACAAGAGAGACATATATAAGCGAATTGACACATGATCTTCAACTGCAGCAGCAGCGCAAGAGTGTTTAATGAGTATGCGCAAAAAT
>CAJLRT010000108.1 GCA_905209135.1 uncultured Eubacteriales bacterium | reverse complement strand
TGTTCGCCTCCCTGCCCGAGAGCAAGATGCGCGGGTTCGGCCCGGGCCGGTTCTCCTTCAACGTCAAGGGCGGCCGGTGCGAGGCCTGCGAGGGCGACGGCATCCTGAAAATTGAAATGCACTTCCTGCCCGACATATACGTGCCCTGCGAAGTCTGCAAGGGCAGGCGCTACAACCGCGAAACTCTGGAGGTCAAATACAAGGGCAAGAGCATAAGCGACGTGCTGGACATGACGGTGGAGGAGGGCCTGGCCTTTTTTGAAAACCACCCGCGGCTCAGGCGCAAGCTGCAGACCCTCTACGACGTAGGGCTCGGCTATATCAAGATCGGCCAGCCGTCCACCACCCTGTCGGGCGGCGAGGCGCAGCGGGTCAAGCTCGCCACCGAGCTGTCCAAACGCTCGACCGGCCGGACCATCTATATTCTGGACGAGCCGACGACCGGCCTGCACGCCGGCGACGTGCACAAGCTGACCGAGGTGCTCGCCCGGTTTGTCGACGCGGGCAACACCGTGCTCGTCATCGAGCACAATCTCGACGTCATCAAGATCGCGGACCACATCATCGACCTCGGCCCGGACGGCGGCGACCGCGGCGGCGAAATCGTCGTCAGCGGCACGCCGGAGCAGGTGGCGGCCTGCCCCCGCTCCTATACCGGCCAGTTTCTCAAGCCGCTGCTGGCCGCGGCGGCGGCCGCGCCCGCCAGGGCAAAAAAACCGAAAAAGACGGCGAAAAAATAACCGGGCACAGCGGACGGGCCGGGCTGCACAGACGCAGCCCGGCCCGTTTTCATTGACAGCGGCGGCACATCCCGCCGCGGGGACGCGCCAGGCCGCGTCGGCGACGGCGCGCAGGTTTAGCATATGCCCAGGCCCCAGCCCGGCTCTCCCGACAGTGCGGGCGGCGCGCAGGCTTCTGCACGCGGCGCGCCCTTTTCTCCCTCCGTCCCCCGCATTGCCTGTCCGCGGCGCGGGCGCAGGCGCAGGGCACAGGCGCGGGCAGGTGCGGGAAATCAGCCTGTCCGCGCCGGGGACCGGCGCGCAGGGCCCGTCATACCCCGCAGAAGTGGAAGAAGCGCAGCACGTCGAGGTAGCTGTCGGCGCGCAGGCTGATTCGGGTGCTGCCGCGCTGCTCCGCGCCCGGATAGAAGCTGTACTGATAGGCCATAATATGGCTGGCATAGCCGATCTCGGCCTCAAACGTCTCCGGCATACGCACTTTGCACCGCCGGTAATCGCCCGCCAGCGCGGCCGTCACGCCGGCATGGATGTTCGCCGCCGCCTGCTCCGGCTGCACTGAAATCGAGCCGCCGCCGATGCCCTCTACCACCGGCACAGCCGTAATTCCCGGCACGAACGCCTCCGCTTCGGCGCATATCGCCCTGTCGCCGCTGATGAAGCAGACGGGAATCCCGAAATAGCCCGCGGTATACGCGTTGATGATGAACTCGCTGACCGGCTCGCCGTTGATGAGGACGGAATCGACATACCTGTGCATGGTGTGCGAGAGCGGGTTGCCCGGATTCTTTGCGCCGCAGTGGTAGCCGGTAAACAGCACGGCGTCATATGTGTCGCGGTCGATGCCCGACATCATGCAGTATATGTCCGGCGCCCAGCCCCTGAGCAGCTTCGTGCCCCAGGGCAGGCCCGCCGGGTCAATGTTCAGGGCGCCGGCGTGCGCGTCGCGCACAAGCACCTCCTGCGCGCCGCTCTCCAGCGCAGCCCGCGCCGCGGCGGCGACCTCCCTCGTCATCTGCGGCCCCAGAAACTTGTGGTGCGCCGTGTCCAGCGCCTCGTCCCAGTTGCTCGCGCCGCTGGTGCCCTCGATATCGCTGCTGATATAGATTTTCATTCCGCGTCACTCCCCGTAAATTTACTGTGGTCTATTATAACATATACAAATATAAACTTGCAATCGTGTTTTCGCACAGGTGCGCATACGGGCCGGAGGGGCCCGCCCCGCGCCCGCCAAAATGTTTTTCACCCCGCGCCGCACGAAATCCCGGAAATCATTGACACGGCGGCGGAATGTTGATAGAATAAAGGATACGAATGAACTGTCGCGGCAAAGAGCCGCCGGATGGGAGTGGAAACGATTGCTCAGCAGCATGACGGGGTTCGGCCGCGCCCAGCGCGAGGTCGGCGGAAAACTCATCACAATCGAGATCAAGAGCGTCAACCACCGCTTTTTTGAGCCGAATATACGCACGCCGCGCGGCATGGGCTTTCTGGAGCTGCCGGTGAAAAACCGGCTTGCGCGGGATATACGGCGCGGCAAGGCGGAGATCTTTATCGCCGTCGAATACCCCGCCGGGGAGGACATCGACGTGTCCTACAACCGCCAGTACCTCAACGGCTGGCTGCAGGCGCTCGGCGCCATCGCCCGGGAGCACGGCGTACCGGGGGAGATCAGCCTTTCGGACGTGGCGAAGAACCACGACGTGTTCGTGGTGAAAAAGGCGGAGCCCGCCGAGCAGGAGCTGACGGACCAGGTGCTCTCCGTGCTGGAGGAGGCGCTCGCGGCCTTTCTTGCGGCGCGGCGGCGCGAGGCCGAGGGCCTGACGCGCGATATCCTCGCGCGCCTGGACGCGATCGAGGCGCAGGTGCAGGCCATCCGGGCCCGCTCGCCGGAAACGGTGGCGGAATACCGCGGAAAGCTGCGCGCCCGCATGCAGGAAGTGCTGGCCGAGAGCCTGATCGACGAGGGGCGCATCCTCGCCGAAGCCGCCGTCTATGCCGACAAGGTTTCGGTGACGGAGGAGACGACGCGGCTTTCCACCCATATCGCGAACTTCCGCGAGCTGATGCAGGGCGACAGCCCCGTGGGCAAGAAGCTCGACTTTTACATGCAGGAGATGAACCGCGAGATCAACACGGTCGGCTCCAAATGCAACGACGTGCCCCTCTCCAGAATTGTCATCGAGGTAAAAAGCGAGCTGGAGAGCATACGCGAACAGATCCAGAACATAGAATAGCAGGCGCAGTTCCAAACAGAAGAAAGGGAGCACCTCCATGAAATACGCGAGCAGACTCATCAATATCGGATTCGGGAACATGGTTTCGGCGGCGCGGATTATCGCCATCATCAGCCCCGAATCGGCGCCCGTCAAGCGCCTGATCCAGGAGGCGAAGGACCGCGGCGTCCTCATCGACGCGACGTACGGACGGCGCACCCGCGCCGTCATCATCACCGACAGCGAGCATGTCATCCTGTCCGCCGTCCAGCCCGAGACCATCGGAAACAGGGTCAGCGACTGGGACGAGCCGGAGGAGGATACGGAAGAGGAGCTGAAGGGCCTTGAATAAAGGACGCATTATCATCATCGCCGGCCCGTCGGGCGTGGGCAAGGGCACGGTGATCGGCCGCCTGCTCGGCCTGGGCGGCAGCTACGCCCTCTCCGTTTCGGCGACGACCCGCGCGCCCCGGCCCGGCGAGCGCGAGGGCGTGAACTACTACTTCATGACCCGGGACGAATTCACCCGCAAAATCAGCGCGGGCGAAATGCTGGAATACGCCGAGTACGTCGGCAACCTGTACGGCACGCCGCGGGACATGGTGCGCGAAAAGACGGCGCAGGGGTACGACGTGATTCTGGAAATCGAGGTGGACGGCGCGCGCCAGGTGCTGAAGAAGACGCCGGATGCCATCGCCATCTTCCTGCTTCCGCCCAGCGCGGAAGAGCTGGCGCAGCGGCTGTGCGGGCGCGGCACCGAGGCGGAGCATGTGCGCCGCGCGCGGCTGGACAAGGCGCTGGAGGAGCTCGGCCACGCGGGCGAATTCCACTACCGCGTCGTCAACGACGACGCGCAGCGGGCCGCGGAGGAAATACACAGCATCGTGACAAACGCAAAATCAGCGCCGCAATGCGCGGCGAAAGAATAGGAGACAGCCGATTATGAGACAGATTTCAACAGAAGAGCTCATCCAGAAGGGCGTTACGCGGTATTCCCTGATTATAGGAATTTCCAAGCGCGCGCGGGAGATTGCGGAGTACAACGACAGCATGGCCATCCAGCCCGAGCACAAGCCCATCCTGCAGGCGGCGGAGGAGTACATGGAGGGCATTTACGACATTGCGGAGACGGACGACGCGGACGACCAGGCCATTGATTAGTCGTCCTACGGCAGCTTTTGCTGCCGTTTTTGCTCATTATGCGCGGCGGACGCGTTTTGCCGCGCGGGATTATCCGAATTTTCACGCATTGTTCACAGCGCCGCCACAGCCCGCCGCTATACTGGGTTGCAGAGGCCGCGCACGGCTTTAAGCGCCGGCGCGCAAGACTGCGCGGAGCGCAGGCACGCCGTGCGGGCGCGGGCGGCGCGCACATTCCCCCGGCGGGGGCCGGATATGCTTAGGAGGATTGGCATTGGTCGCAAAGATCGCGGTGGAAGGGCTCCCCTACTTCACGCAGGGCAGCTTTGACTATCTCGTGCCGGACCGGCTCAGGGACAGGGCCGTGCCCGGCGCGCGCGTCACCGTACCCTTCGGCCGCGGCGGAAAGAGCCGGAAGGGAATCGTCCTCAGCACATCCGAAGAAAGCGGCTACAGCGGGCCGCTCAAGGAGATTGTAAGCGCCGCGGCGGACCGCTACCTGCTCAGCGCCGAAATGCTGGCGCTTGCGCAGTGGATGGGCGAAAAATACCTCTGCCCCGTTTACGACTGCGTGCGCGCCATGCTCCCGGCCGGGCTGGAGCTGGAACTGCGCTACACCTACGAGCTGCGCCGCGAGCCGGACGGCCCCGGCCCGCTCGAGGCGGAAATCGCCGGCCTGCTGCGCAGCGGCCCCGCCCCGGAGAAAAAGATCGGGGAGCTGTTCGGCCCGGAGGGCCTGGCCGCCCTGCAGGCGCTCGTGCGCAGCGGGGCCGTCGCCGAGCGGACCGACGTAAAGCGCGCCGTGGGCGACAACACCGTCGCCATGGCGGAGCTGGCCTGCACTCCGGAACAGCTTCAGGCCTACCTGTCCAAAGGCACGGCGCTGACGGAGAAGCACCGGCCCGCCCTGGAATTTCTGCTCCAGGCCGGCGCGTGCGAGGAGAGCGAGCTGACCTATATGACCGG
>CAJLRT010000107.1 GCA_905209135.1 uncultured Eubacteriales bacterium | reverse complement strand
GGTTGTATTACAATAGGACAGAGAGCAGACCGGGCAGCTGCGGCGCACACGCCGAAAGGCCGTGCGCTGAGGAAAGTCCGGGCTCCGCAGGGCGAGGATAGCGGATAACGTCCGCCGAAGGCGACTTTAGGGAAAGTGCAACAGAAAGCAAACCGCCCGGCTTTGCCGGGTAAGGATGAAAGGGCGGGGTAAGAGCCCACCAATGTTTTGGAGACAAAACAGTTTTGTAAACCCTATCCGGAGCAACACCGCATATGGGACATACAGGCCGGCCCGGCCGTCCCGGAGGTGGCTAGAGGCGCGCGGCAACGCGCGTCCCAGATAGATGGCTGCCGTTTCACAGAACCCGGCTTACAGGTCTGCTCTCATCATTTTGAATGGAGAAGGTGGATACAGTGATCGCATCGGACCTGACACAGCTCATCGGCGGCACGCCGCTGGTGGAACTTGCGCGGCTTGCAAGGGAGTTCGGGCTGCAGGCGCGCCTGCTTGCAAAGGCCGAATGCTTCAACGCGGCGGGCAGCGTGAAGGACAGGGTTGCGCGCGAGCTGATTGAGGACGCGGAGCGCAGCGGCAGGCTGCAGCCGGGCGGCACGGTGGTCGAGCCGACCAGCGGCAACACCGGCGTCGGGCTCGCGCTCGTCTGCGCGCTGAAGGGCTACCGGCTCATCCTCACTATGCCGGAGAGCATGAGCGTGGAGCGGCGCAAGCTCCTGCGGGCGCTCGGCGCGCAGCTCGTGCTCACCCCTGCGACGGAGGGCATGGGCGGCGCGATCGCAAAGGCGGAGCAGATTCTGGCCGGGACGGAGGGGGCGGTGCTCGCCGGGCAGTTTGTCAACCCCGCCAATCCGGCGGCGCACCGCAAGACGACCGCGCCCGAGATATGGACGCAGACGGGCGGCGCGGTAGACATCTTTGTCGCCGGCGTCGGCACGGGCGGCACCATTACCGGCGTGGGCAGCTACCTGAAAGAGCGGAAGCCGGATGTGAAAATAACGGCGGTAGAGCCGGCGGGGTCCGCCGTGCTTTCGGGCGGCAAGCCCGGCCCCCACGGGCTGATGGGCATCGGCGCGGGGTTTGTGCCCGATGTGCTCGACGTCTCGCTGCTCGACGAAATCGTGCGCGTGACGGAGGGCGAGGCCTATGAGGCGGCCCGGGCGCTGGCCAGGACCGAAGGCCTGCTCGCGGGCATATCCTCCGGCGCGGCGCTGCACGCCGCTTTGCAGATTGCAAAGCGGGAGGAAAACGCCGGCAAGACCGTCGTCGTACTGCTGCCGGACACCGGAGAGCGGTACATGTCCACAGAGCTGTTCCCCGCGTAAAAGCAATTTTAAGAGGGCACGCCGGCGGCGTGCCCTCTGTTTTTTTACGGAGAAAGCCGAGGGGGCGCGTTCCCGCAGAGCGGCCGAAACGCGCGGGCCATGAATATGACGCGCGGGCGCGGGCTTTGTTCCCGTCCGGACAAACGGGCGCGCAGGCGCCTTGTGTATCCGCCATTTTTCTTTTGCATCCTGAACGGACAGACGTCCCATTCTTTGCATGATGGTTACAAACGCAAGTGATTGTTACCTTTTGGGACATCCCATATAAGCTGTCACTTCCACTTCATTGCACCGTATGGCATACTGAAAGAAAGGAATTCGTTTGAAAATATGCTTGATCCGTATTGCAGGGTGAAAAAAGATGAACGAGCAAAAAAATGCAGGGAAAGAATCCCTGTTATCAACGGTTAATCCGTCAAAAGCAATTACAAAACTGGCAATTCCCGCAACGCTTGCGCTGCTCGCCAAAGCGGTGTATAACATTGTCGATACAGCGTATATCGGCATGCTGGGCAGCGATATTGCCCTGGCGGCAGTCGGCGTTACGCTTCCGCTGCTGCTGATTATGGTATCCGTAGAGAACATTTTTGCCGCCGGCGCTTCCGTGCTTGCAGGCCGCCAGTTAGGCGCTGGAGAGAAAGAGGGCGCAAACAAAACCATAACGACTATCGTGGGATTTTCTATGCTTGTCGGAATTGGTCTTTGTGTTCTCGGCATTGCTTTTATGGACCCCCTGCTCACAGCGTTCGGAGCAGACAGCGAAGTTCTTCCGCAGGCAAAAGACTATGCGTTTTGGATGTTTATAGCGGCATTGTTCAATTTACCGGCCCAGAGCTTAAACTGTGCGGCGCGCGCCGAATCCTCTGTAAAAATTTCCTCTGTTGCAGTGATTGCAGGCGCTGTTCTGAATGTAATTCTCGATCCGATTTTTATGTTCTCGTGGGGATTGAATATGGGAGTCGAGGGCGCATCGCTTGCCACAACGATTTCCCAGTGCGTGACTTTTGTAATTCTGCTGTGGTTTTATTTCGGCGGACGCTCTATTATTAAGATTCACTTCAAATACTTTCAATTGTCCGGAAAACTGTTGCGGCAAGTCATTTCTATCGGCATTCCTACGGCAGTTATTCAGATATGCCTTGCTGTTGCGACCTCTCTGACGAATGTTGCCGCGAAACCTCTTCCGGATTCCAACCTGATTATCGCGGCATACGGCGTAGTCCAGCGATTGGTTCTTATCGGTTGCTATGTAGTGATGGGATTTATGCAGGGATATCAGCCCGTAGCCTCCTATGCGTTCGGCGCAAAGAATGAAGACCGCTTCCACAAGTCCGTAAAATTCGCGTTAAAGGGTTCGCTGATTCTGACAGCAGCGGTTTCACTGCTCTACATTTTGCTGGCGAAACCTCTGATCCTGCTGTTTAACAACAACCCAATGGTGGTGGAATTCGGCAAGTGGCTTTTAATCTCACAGGTTGCTCTCTATCCGGCTTTTGGCCTGTGTTATATGATGACAATTACTTACCAGACGATTGGTTCGCCAAAAATGGGCGTGTTTCTGTCCATCATCAGACAAGGCCTCTTTTATGTTCCGTTTATTCTGATTCTTCCGAAGCTGTTCGGCGTTGCGGGCATTTATTTCTCACAGCCCGCCGCTGATACCCTGACGCTGCTGATGTGCATTTTCTTAATTAAACCGATGAAAAAGACGGCGTCACAGAATATGCTGAAGGACGCATAAGCTTATAAAGAATACGAAAACAATTCTGAGAATAAAAAAAGACCGTTTGCCAAGTGCTTACGGTCTTTTTCCACGCCTGTTTCAAGTCCACCCCGCCTACTCGGAAAGCCCTTCTACGATTTTGACTGATGTTCCAAAAAGGCACGCCTTCAACTGCCGAACAAATGCATCCGCCGCAATGCATTCCCTGTCCAGCATCCATTTTTTGATTGCACAGTAAAAAGCATCTGTATAAAATCCGACATAAAAGTCGATGGGATCGTCCTTGCTGTAAATGGTTTCCATAATGTTCGTGATAATCATCATAACAACACTGCGGAAATACTCAGAAAAAGAATTCTGCCCGGCTACATTCAATGTTTTACGATAGAAGTCGTGATTATTGTAAAAATAGACGCACAAATCCTCAAGAAAATCCCAGCCAAGCGCGTACTTTTTTTGTTCGGCTGCTGCGATAAATTCAGTATAATAAATCCAGTTGACTAAGTCGTATTTATCCTTAAAGTGATAATAAAAGCTTTTGCGGCTTATGGCACACTGCTCGCAGATATCTCCGATACTGATTTTTGAAAAAGGCCGGCTTTCCACCAGTTCTTTCAATGCGACAGCCAACGCCCGCTTTGTAATATTCGACTCGGCCAAAAGTCCGCCTCCTTCCCACATACAGAGCGTTCAAACCGAAACTGCACGGCTTTATGGCGACACACCCATTTCAGAGCTTGCACCATCTTCCCGCTCATTTTGCCGGCTTACTGAACGCAGCAGCTCGCGCCCGTTTTGATCTCGGCTATGACAGTTTCTGTATGATCATCTGATACAGGTCGAACGCGTCCTTTTCAAAGTTGTCCTCCACCGCCCGCGAAAGCTCGTACGAGGGCACGAACAGCTCCATTTTCAGCAGCACGTCGTCATGGTCCATCAGCGTGCACTGCGCGATGAATTTCCCGTCCTGCTCCACCGTCTTTGTCGAGATGGCGGCCTTGCGCTCCAGCTTTGCCAGCAGGCCGAGCGCGCCTTTCAGCGCGCGTTCGCGCGCATACAGCGGCAGGCTCCGGTACAGCGCGTCGCTCGCCTCATAGCCGAGCCGGGTGAGCACCATAACGCCCTGCTCTTCGTCCACGGCGAGGTGACCCGTTTCTATCAGCTCGTTGATGGACTGGGCGAGCGTGAAATACTCGACAAGGTCGGTGTTCAGAAACATATCGACCATGATCCGCGTCGGGATGGCGCGGTTGAGCTGGCTTAAGGTATAGATGATGAGGACTTTCACGTCCTCTTTCTGGTACAGGGCGCCGTTTCCTAGCATATGACTTCTCCTCTGCTTGATCGGTTTCGCGCGCCGGAACATACAATAGAAGGGCGCGCGCGTTCTGTTTTTAGTATTTTACCATATCCGGCCGGCAAAAGAAAGTACTTTGCCCAAAACCGGCAAAGTTTGCAGGACGCGCCCGCGGCCTTTGTCGCAAATTTCAGGGGAAAAACTTTAACAAGAAACCGGCGCGCAAAATACTATATAACATAAGAGTCTTTCACGGATGAGATAAGGAGAGTGTTTTTATGTATATAGCGAAGGAGAGTTTCCTGGGCGTAAACTCTGAAGCCGGATTCTATTCCCTGTTCGAGGATTTTATCAATAAAAGGTCCCGCGTCTATGTAATCAAGGGCGGGCCGGGGACCGGGAAGAGCACCCTGATGCGCAGCATCGGCAAGCAGGCCGAGCAGCGGGGGCTGGAGGTGGAATACCTGCACTGCTCTTCCGACCCCGCGTCGCTCGACGGCATATTCGTCAAGGAGCTCGGCGCGTGCATGGTGGACGGCACGCCGCCGCATGTGCTTGAACCGCCCTACCCCGGCGCCGTCGGGAACATCGTCAACATATACCCCTTCTGGGACAGAGAGAAGCTCCAGGCGGGGGCGGCGCAGATCAAAGAGCTCAACGGCCAGATCTCCGCGCTGTTCGACCGCACCTACCTGTACTTAGGCGCTGCGGGCAAGCTGCAGCGCGAT